>JBCDLV010000058.1:0-14354 GCA_038744895.1 Bacteroidota bacterium
CATGGATCTTGGAATGGTCGATCCGTCGCTCATTCTGTCCGTCGGGCATTCCGAGGGCGCCGATGTCGCCCCGTGGGTAGCCGTCGAGGTCCCGGCAGTCACGCACGTCGCGGTGCTCGCAGGCGGCGCGCTCTCGATGTCGTTCGACTTCGTCTACGAGTTTCGGCGCCTCGTGGCGGAGGGCGAGATGACGTTCGACGAGGGCCAGCGTTACATCGAGCAGGCCTATGCCGATCTCCGCGCCACCTACGCCGAACCCACGCGGACCGACACGAGCTACTACGGCGGGACGCTGCTCAAATGGCACTCCTTCCTCGACAATCCCCCGCTCGACGCGATGCTCCAACTCGATGTGCCGATCTACATCGCGGGCGGAACGCTCGACGAGAAGGCGCCCATCGCCAACCTCGACATGGCCGCCGTCGCGTTCATCCGGCGCGGCAAGGACAACCTGACGTACCGCGTCTGGGAGGCCGACCACAGCTTCCGCCAGCCGACGGAGAACGGCTCGGTGGATCTCTTGCGAACCATCGTCGCCGACATCCGCCAGTGGCTCGGGTGGAGTGCGACGCCAGCGGGGTGACGAGGGCTGCGAAGAAGCTCGCACAGGCGCAGGCGCCAGCTATCTTCACAGTTGCTCCGCCCCGCGCCGCATGTCCCTTCGTGCCTGTCTCGCCGCCGCCGCGGCCTTTCTCCTCGCCGGCCCCGCCACCGCCCAAGGCATCAGTGCCGAGACGCCGCTCCGCCCAGTCACCAACGCCGCGGCGATCACGAACGCGCGCGTCGTCGTGGCACCGGGGCGCGTGCTGGACCGCGCGACGATCCTCATCCGCGACGGGCGTATCGAGGCCGTGGGCGAGGACCTCGCGGTGCCATTCGACGCCGAAGTCGTCGAGGGCGACTCGCTGACGGTCTACGCAGGCTTCATCGACGCATTCGGCACCGCTGGCGTGCCGAAGCCGGAAGATCCGGAGCGGTACCAGGGCGACCGAGGCGACCCACCGCGTGAGTTGGCAGGTATCGTACCCGACCGGGACGTACGCCAGCTGTTCGACGCCACCGACGGGCGGATCAAGCAGCTGCGCGAGATCGGGTTCACGGCGGCGCACATCGCCCCGCGCGACGGTCTGTTCTCGGGGCAAGGAACCGTCGTGCTGCTCCGCGAACTCGGCCGAGGCAACGCGGGCCGAGGCGAGGCGCCGGAGGCGCTCATCCTGACCGACCCGGTCAGCTTTATCGGCCGCATCGACACGGCGCCGGGCGTGTATCCCGCCACGCCGATGGGCGTGCTCAACGTGATGCGCGAGATGGTCGAAAACGGCCGCCGACGCCAGCAGGCCCGTGAGGCGTTCGACGCGGCCCGCGACGGCGCTGCGCGTCCGCGCTTCGACCCCGCGCTCGATGCCGTCGCAGATCTGCTCGACGGCGAGCGCCAGTTCGTGTTCGTCGCCGACAGCTGGCTCGAAGGGTTCCGCGCGCTCCGCGTCTCCGAGGAGATGGGCCTTTCGCCCGTCCTCGCCGGCATCCCCGATGTGATGCCGCTCCTCGACCGCCTGACCACGGCCGACGTACCCGTCTTCGCTCCGCTGGCGCTCCCCGACACCGTCAAGGCGGACAGCACGGCGCTCGCCGTGGCGCTGCCGTCCACGACGCCGGGACGCGTTTCCTTCGTCACCAACCGGCGGACCGTCAGCTACGCGGATGTCTCCGACGAGGAGACCACCATGACGGTTCAGCAGCGGGCGGCCGTGCGCCAGGCGGAGGGCAGCGCCGCTGCGCTCTCTGCCGCTGAGATTCCCTTCGCGTTCGCCACGTTCGAGGTCAAGCCGGGCGATGTCCACGCCAACCTCGTGCGAATGGTCGGCGCCGGCCTGGATGCCGACGACGCGCTGGCGGCGCTCACGACGACGCCAGCGGGGCTGCTCGGGCTGGACCGGGAGCTCGGAACGGTCGAGGCGGGCAAGCTGGCGAACCTGGTCGTGACCCGAAACGCGCTCTTCACCGACTCGACGGCGGTGCGCCACGTGTTCGTGGAGGGCATCCACTACGAGTTGGAGGGCGCCGATGCGCCGGAGGGCGCTGACCCCGACGCCGTGGTCCAGGCCACCGGGACGTGGGACTTCTCCGTCTCGACGCCTGCTGGCGACCAAGTGGGCACCTTCGAGATCACGGGGGCGCCTGGCAGCCTGGGCGGCTCGCTCGTGACCGAAGGCGAGACGACAGAGTTCTCGAGCGTCGAGTTGGACGGCAACACACTCACGATCACGCTTTCCTCTCCGGACACTGGGACGGTCACCATCAGCGGCATCATCACGGACGACGAGCTCGAGGCCTCGGCCGAGATCGGCTCGTTCGGCTCCTTCCCCTTCACGGCCACCCGGCGCCCCGAGTAGCTCCCCCTGGCGCACCGCCGCGTCCTCGCGGCCGGTTCCGCCTCCTCACCCTACCCCACCGTACCGTGTACCACGTACCGCGTACCCTCCGCTCACTCGCCCTGCTGGCGGCCGTCACCGCCAGCGGCGCCGTGGCGCAGACGCCAGCGGACCTTCCTTCCCCTGACGCGCGCGGCTCGGTCCTGCTGCAAGGCGGGACGGTCCACACCGTCACCAATGGCGCCCTCGAAAATACCGACGTCCTCGTCGTGGACGGCCGGATCGAGCGGATCGGCCAGGGGCTGGAGGCCCCGAGCGGCGTCGAGACGGTCGACGTGTCGGGCCGCCACGTGACGCCAGGCATCATCGACGCGCACAGCCACATCGCGCTCTCGTCTGTGAACGAGGCCTCCAACCCGATCGTAGCCGAGGTGCAGATGCGGGACGCCGTGAGCCCCGCCGATATCGGCATCTACCGCGCGCTGGCAGGGGGCGTGACGTCGATCCACGTGATGCACGGCTCGGCCAACCCCGTCGGCGGCGAGAACGAGACGCTCAAGCTCCGGTGGGGGACGCTCGACCCGGACGGCTTGCTGTTCGAGGGCGCGCCCCGCACCATCAAGTTCGCGCTCGGTGAGAACCCGACGCGCGTCCACGGCCGCGGGCGCGGCATCCGGCCGAGCACGCGCATGGGCATCGAGCAGGTCTACCGCGAGGCCTTCACCGAGGCCCAGCTCTACCGCCAGCGGCAGGAGGAGGCCCGTGCCGCTGGCGATCCGCTCCCGCCCATCGACCGGCGTATGGAAACTCTCGCGGGCATTCTGTCCGGTGAAGTGCTGGTGCACTGCCACAGCTACCGCGCCGATGAGATCCTCATGCTGATGGAGGTCTTCGAGGACTTCGGCATCGAGCGCCTGACGTTCCAGCACGCCAACGAGGCATTCAAGGTGGCGCCGGAGCTGGCGGAGTTCGGGGCCGGTGCCAGCGTCTTCTCGGACTGGGCCAACTACAAGTTCGAGGTCTACTACTCGACGGCGTACAACTCGGCGATCCTCACCCGCAACGGCGTCCGCACGTCGGTCAACTCCGACGACGCCGGGCTGCTGCGGTACCTCTATCACGAGGCGGCGAAGGCACAGCGGTATGGCGGCCTGGGCGACCAGGAGGCCCTCGCGCTGGTCACGCTCAATCCGGCCTGGCAGCTCGGCATCGACGACCGCGTCGGGTCGATCGAGGAAGGCAAAGACGCCGACATCGCGGTCTTCTCCGAGCACCCGCTGTCGATCTACACCCGAGTCGACCTGACGTTCGTCGACGGCATCGCGCGCTTCGACCGCGAGCGCGACGGCGACGACATGCGGCTCTACATCGACCCCGAGGCGGAGGTCGTCACCCTCCCGACCGACGCGCACAGCCACTCGTGCATGCTGGGCCACGACCTGGACGCCCTCGTCCACGGAACCGACTCGATCATCTACGGCCACGGCCACGCTCACCACGGCCACTCCCACTGATGCGAACAGCTCTCTCTCTCCTCGCCGTCCTGCTGGCGGCTGGCTCCGTCAACGCCCAGGGCGCTCAGTACCGCGGCACGGCCGGCACGTTCGCCTTGACGGACTGCCGAATCGAGACGGTGACCCAGGGCACCATCGAGAGCGGCACGATCGTGATCGAAGACGGGCGGATCGCGGCGGTCGGCAGCGCCACCGCGCCAGCGGGCGCCATCGCCGTCCCATGCAACGGGGGGACGGTCTACCCTGGCTTCTTCGACTCGGGCACGATCCTCGGCCTCCAGGAGGTCGGCGACATCGCTCAAACACGAGACGTCGACGAACTCGGCAACGTGACGCCGCAGATGGAGGCACTCACCGCGATCAACCCGTCGTCCACAATCATCCCGCAGACGCGCGTCTCGGGCGTGACCACGACGCTGTCGGTTCCGCAGGGCGGCCTGATGCCCGGCACGGCGGCCCTCATCAACCTCCACGGCTACACACCTGCGCAGATGTACGCCGGGTTCGAGGGCATCGTCCTCAACTTCCCGACGACCGGGCGTCGCGGCCGATTCGATCGCCGCTCGGACGAGGCCATCGAGAAGGCGACCCAGGAAGCCATGGAGCGGCTGGACGAGGTCTGGGAGCAGGCGCTCCTCTATGCCCGAATCGACTCGGCGCGTGTCTCCTCCACGCCAGACGGCGTCCAGTCCTATCAGCCGGAGATGGCAGCCCTGCTTCCCGTCGTTCGTGGGACGCAGTCTCTTCTCGTCGTGGCGAACGCGGCCAACGACATCGTCAAGGCCCTCGAATGGCTGGAGGACAAGAATGTCCAGGCCATCCTGATGGGCGCCGCAGAGGGGTGGCGAGTCGCCGACCGCATCGCCGAGGCCGGACTGTCCGTCATCACGGGCCCCGTGACCGGCCTTCCGACCCGAGCGAGCGACCGCTACGACCGCACGTACCAGAACGTGGCCCTGCTGGCGCAGTCCGGCATCACGGTGGCGCTCCAGTCGCAGGACCGGATGCAGAACTACCGCAACATCCCGTTCCACGCCGGCTTCGCGGTCGCGTACGGCCGTGACCTCGGCTTCGACCGACAGGCAGCGCTGGAGTCGGTCACGATCGGCCCCGCCCGCATCTTTGGCGTCGACGGCGAGCTCGGAAGCATCGAGGTTGGGAAGAACGCGACGCTCTTCATCGCGGATGGCGACCCGTTCGAGCCGCAGACCCAGATCACGGGTCTGTTCATCGACGGCTACCAGCTTCCCCTCGTCAGCCGTCAGACGGAGCTCTACGAGGAGTACCTCCGCCGGAGCCCAGGCCTTCGGACCGTCGGCGAAGGCGAGTAAACCGAGCTTCGCTGGCGAGGGCGCTCCGCCAGCGGAGGAACGGCACGGCCTCGGATACGCCCCCGCTCGACGAGCTGAATCAGGGGGCAAACGGCGAGACACACGGCCGCGCGTATCCTCCAACGCATGACACCCGAGGACCGCGCCCGCGAGACCATCGACGACCTGCTCGACGCAGCGGGGTGGGACGTGAAGGACTACGGGCGGCAGGACATCTCGCGGCCCGTCGCCATCCGCGAGTTCCCGCTCACGACCGGCTCGGCGGACTACCTGCTGTACCTCGACGGCGAGGCCGTGGGGGCGATTGAGGCCAAGAGCCGCGGGACGACGCTCTCGGCCGTCGCCGAGCAGTCGCAGAAGTACCTGGAGGGGCTGCGGGAGGCGCTGCCGAGCGCGCAGCTTCCGCTGCCGTTCGCGTACGAGAGTACGGGGGCCGAGACGTTTTTCCGCGACGAGCGCGACCCGCACCCGCGCAGCCGCCGCGTGTTCGCGTTCCACCGGCCGGAGACGCTGCGCGCGTGGCTGGCCGAGCCCGACACACTCCGCGCCCGGCTCCAAGCGCTCCCACCGCTCGTCACGCGCGGCTTGCGCGACTGCCAGATCGAGGCGCTGACGGGGCTTGAAGACTCCCTCGCGCACGACCGCCCCCGCGCGCTCGTCCAAATGGCGACGGGCTCGGGCAAGAGCTTTACGGCCGTCACACTCGTGCACCGGCTGGCGAAGCACGCGCGGATCGGGCGAGTGCTGGTGCTCGTGGACCGGAACAACCTCGCGCGGCAGATGGAGACCGAGTTCGCGACGTTCCGCACGCCCGACACGCACCGGCTGTTCACGAGCCTCTACCCGGTGCAGCGGTTGACGTCCGGCGCGATGGACCCGGAGGCGAAGGTCGTCATCGCGACGATCCAGCGGGTGTACAGCCTGCTCCGCGGCGATGACCTGGACGAGCAAGCTGACGAGGTCTCAGCGTTCGAGCGCCCCGCTGGAGGCACGCCCGCCGGGCTGGCGGAGGCCGCGAGCGAGAGCGCAGACGACACGCCGAACGGGTCTGCCAGCCCAGCGGGGTACGCAGTGAAGCGGACCGTCGAGGTGGCGTACAATCCCGAGATCCCGCCCGAGACGTTCGACCTCATTGTCGTAGACGAGTGCCACCGCTCCATCTACAACGTCTGGCGGCAGGTGCTCGAATACTTCGACGCGCACATCGTGGGGCTGACGGCCACGCCCAGCGCGACGACCGTCGGGTTCTTCCACAAGAACCTCGTCAGCGAGTACGGCCACGCGCGCGCCGTGGCGGACGCGGTCAACGTGCCGTTCGACGTTTGGCGCATCCGCACGGCGATCACCGAGAGCGGCGCGACGGTCGAGCAGGGCAACCACGTCTACAAGCGCGACAAGCGGACGCGCGCCGAGCGGCAGGCGATCCTGGACGAGGACACGACCTACGAGGGCCGCCAGCTCGACCGGAGCGTGGTCTCACACGACCAGATCCGCACGGTCATTCGCGCCTTCCGCGACGCTCTCCCGCGGATGTTTCCAGGCCGGACGGACGTGCCCAAAACGCTCGTCTTCGCCAAGGACGACAGCCACGCCGAGGACATCGTCCGCATCGTGCGCGAGGAGTTCGGCAAGGGCAACCGCTTCGCGAAGAAGATCACCTACCAGGCCCAGGACCCCGAGGGGCTCATCAAGGAGTTCCGCCAGTCGCACGAGCCGCGCATCGCGGTCAGCGTGGACATGATCGCGACTGGCACGGACATCAAGCCGCTGGAGGTGCTCCTGTTCATGCGCGACGTGAAGAGCCAGGCGTACTTCGACCAGATGAAGGGCCGCGGCACGCGCGTCGTCTCCACGGACGAGCTGCACACGGTCACGCCGGACGCCCCGCGCAAGGACCGGTTCGTGCTCGTGGACGCCGTCGGCGTGACGGAGACGGACAAGACGAGCACGCGCCCGCTCGACCGCGACCCGACGCTCTCGACGGAGAAGCTGCTCACGAACGTGGGCCTGGGCGTGCGCGACGCGGACACGCTCGCCACGCTGGCGGCGCGGCTGGACCGCCTCCGCAAGCGGCTCTCGGACCGCGAGACGGACGAGATCGAAGCGCTCGCCGGGCGTTCGCTGGACGAGATCGTGAGCGGGCTGGTCCGCGCCGCCGACCCGGACGAGGCCGAGGACCGCGCGCTGGCGGACGCCATCGGCGAGGGCGAGGCGGCACACGCGGACGACCTCGCGCCGGAGGCCATCGAGCGAGCCGCGCGGGCGCTGGCGGTGGAGGCGTGCGCGCCGTTTATCCGCCCCGAGGTGCGCGACGCCGTGCTCGCGGCGAGCCGCCGGAGCCACGAGCAACTGATCGACACCGTCACGCTGGACCGCGTGATCGAGTCCGGCCCGGACGTAACCGCCGCTGACCGCGCCCGCCAGACGGTCGAGACGTGGGAGCAGTTCATCCACGACCATCGCGACGAGATCGACGCCCTCGCGCTGTTTTTCCAGCGGCCTTACGGCGAGCGGCACGTCACGCTCCGGCAGGTCAAGGACCTCGCAGCGGCGATGAACGCGCCCGACCTCCGCCTCACGCCGGAGCGGCTGTGGGATGCCTACGCGACGCTCCAGCGCGACACCGTCCGCGGGGCGGGCGAAAAGCGGCTCCTCGCGGACGTGGTGCAGCTCGTGCGGCGCGCGATGGACGAGACGGACCGCCTGGCCCCGCACCGCGAGAGCGTGGACGCCCGCTTCCACGCGTGGCTAGCGGGGCAGGAGCGCGCCGGGCGGACGTTCACGGTGGAGCAGATCGAGTGGCTGGAGATGATCCGCGACCACATCGCGGTGAACCTGGACATGCGGCCGGACGATCTGTGGATCAGCCCGTTCGAGGAGCGCGGCGGGGCCGTCCGCGCCCGCGAGGTGTTTGATGGGGACGTGGACGCGATTCTTGCTGAGATCAACGACGCCCTAGCTGCATGAGCGAGACGAACGAACTCCCTATCCTCCCCGCCAGCTGGCGAGCATTTGATCTAGGGGAGATCACAACTGAGATCAAATCCGGCTTCCCATGCGGGAAGCACAACAAGGAGGGGCGAGGCGTCCCGCATCTCCGACCCATGAATGTTTCGGCGTCGGGGAAGCTGGACCTAGCCGACCTCCGCTACGTACCTGCGGATGCGGGAGATCGCCGCTTGCGGAAGGGCGACATTCTCTTCAATAACACGAACAGTCCCGTCCTGGTCGGCAAAACAGCCTGGATCGGTAAGGAAGCCGATCTGGCCTTCTCGAACCACATGACGCGGGTTCGCTGTCGGTCGGAGATAGTGGACTCCAAATGGATCGGTGCCTTCCTACACCATCTATTCGAGTCCGGTTACTACCGAATGAACTGCACCAATCATGTCAACCAAGCGAGCATAAACACGAAGTTCCTCGCAAACCAGATTCGCGTCCCTGTTCCGCCCCTCGCCGAGCAGCGGCGGATCGTGGACGCGCTGGAGGCCCACTTCGCCGACCTCGACGCGGGCGTGGAGGCCCTGGAGGCCGCCCGCCGCGACCTCGGCCGCTACCGCCGGTCCGTGCTGAAGGCCGCCGTGGAGGGCGCGCTCACGTCCGGCTGGCGGCGCCGCCAGCCGAGCGCGGGGGACGCCTCGGCGCTGCTGGCGCGCATCCTGGAGGAGCGCCGCGAGCGGTGGGAGGCGGAGCAACTCCAGAAGTACGAGGCGAAGGGCAAGACGCCGCCCAAGAAGTGGCGCCAGCGGTACAAGCCGCCCGCCGAGCCGGAGACGGACGGCCTGCCGGAGCTTCCGCCGGGGTGGGCGTGGGCGAGCGTGGACCAGTTGCTGGCGTCGTTCAGCAATGGAACATCGGCTAAACCAACTCAGGATGAGGGAACCGCCGTGCTCCGTATCAGCGCTGTTCGGGAAGGGCGAGTTGATGTCTCTGACGTCCGATTCCTGCCATCCGATTTTGAGCAGGCCGACAAGTATTCAGTGGGAGAGGGAGAGCTCCTGTTTACGCGTTACAACGGCAACCCGGACTATGTGGGCGTCTGTGGGCGTGTTCCGTCGTTGGCACGGCAGATCTTGCATCCAGACAAGCTGATCCGTGGCGTGCCGCTTCCATCAGTGGAGAGTCGGTTCCTAGAAAGTGCGCTCAACACCGGCGAGTCACGGCGGTTCGTCCGGGATCGGGTTCGGACTACTGCAGGTCAGGCAGGCATCTCGCAGGGAGATGTCCTCAAGGCTCCAGTCCCGCTTCCCCCACTCGAAGAACAGGCCACCATCGTGGAGGCCGTGGACGAGAAGCTGTCCGTGGCCGAGGCCGTCGCCGCCGAGGTCGACCGCCAGCTCGCCCGCGCCGAGCGCCTCCGCCGGTCGCTGCTGGCGCGGGCCTTCGCCGGCCGCCTCGTCCCGCAGGACCCCGCGGACGAGCCCGCGTCCGCACTCCTCGCGCGCCTCCGGGGCAAGCCGCCAGCGGAGGCCACGCCCGCCGACGCGGACCGCCAGCGGGCCGGGGTGCAAGGAACCTTGAAGCTCTAGCCGGCCCATGAGCACGCCCAAGACGATCCAGATCTTCCTCCCGGACGGCAACCCCCGCTCCGTCCGCATCGCCGAGATCACGAGCCGGACGGTCCGCGCCGTCGAGGTGCCACGCTCCAAGCTGGCGGTCGCCGCCAGTCGCTCTGAGGTCCGGCAGGTGGGCCTGTACTTCCTCTTCGGCGAGGACGAGGACGCCGCCCGTCCCCGCGTCTACATCGGCGAGAGCGAGGACTGCCTCAACCGCCTCGGCGATCACCACAAGAAAAAGGACTTCTGGACGCGGGGCGTCGCTGTGACCAGCAAGACCCGCCACTTCGACAAGGCAAAGGTGAAGTGGCTGGAGTGGCATGCGCTCGCCGAGGCCGAGCGGGTCGGGCGCTACGAGGTCGAGAACACGGCCTTCCCGGCAGAGCCGCACATCAGCGAGCCCGTCCGCGCGGACCTGTTGGACACCTTCGGGACGGTCCGCACGCTTCTCGCGACGCTCGGCTTCCCCGTCTTCGAGGCGTTCCACGTACCCGCACCGGAGGCTTCGACGGTGACCTACACCTGCTCTGGCCGAGGCGTCACGGCGCGAGGCGAGTACGTGGAGGACGGGATGCTCGTGCTGGCGGGATCGGAAGCAGCGCTCCGCGCCGTGGCGTCCTGGCGCGGGACTGCGGCCGAGAACAAGCGCCAGCGGCTCGTGGAGGGAGGCGTCCTCGTATGCGACGGCGATCGGTACCTCTTCGCCAAGGACTACCTCTTAGGCACGCCCAGCACCGCCGCCAAGACGGTCCTGGGCCGCAACTCGAACGGCTGGACCTCCTGGAAGGACGCTGAGGGGCGTACGCTCGATGAGCGCGAGCGCCAGCCGCTGGGATGACCGACCGCCAGCGGGCCGGGGTGCAGGGGACGCTGGCGTTCGAGTAGGCAGAGAGGAACGGATCTCGTGGGATTGCACGAGAGGTGCCTCAGGGCCGGCCAGTAGGTTCTTGACCTCTTACCTCTTCCAAGACTTATGCCTGCTCCTCCGATCGACACCGTTGACGCGACGCATCTCCTGAGACTCCTCGACGAACTCGAGGAGGACATCAACATCTCCGACGACGAGGCGCTGAGCCGCATCGAGCCCTACGTCGCCCCTTTTGGACAGGGTGTGAGACCAGAGCTTCGCCTCTCTCCAGGACTTGGGGTCACCGGCCTCAACGCCCTCCTCACGGTCGAAGGCGTGGACGCCCCGGCGTATCTGGACGACCTGAACGTCGCGATGCAGCCACTAAGCCTTCCAAAGGCTTCTCCTGAGGTACACAACGCCGACGCGGGCATTCCCCCGGTCAGCGGAATCGTCGGAGCGGACGGCCGCATTCAACTGGTCGCGCCAAAGGCAGAGGTCGGCTTCTTCACGTTGGACGCCAGCGAGAGGCAGCCAGGCAAGGGAATCGGCGCTCTCATCTCTGAGATCTTCTTTGCGAAGATCAACGGTCTAAAGCGGAACCGGCGGAATCGGCGCTTCGATAGGGACTACAAAGCAACACGACCGCTTATCGTCGCCGAAGGGGACTCGTGGGTGCTGTACCCTTGGAAGCTGCGCGACCTCGCCGAGCACCTCACGGACAGCCTGAACGTCTGGAGCGTCGGTGCCGCAGGCGACGAGTTCCGTGAGATGCTCAGGACGAAGGAGTACCTCACGGCACTCGACGACATGGAGCAGTACCGGCGCCGTCCCGACGCACTCCTGTTCAGTGGTGGAGGCAATGACATCCTCGGCGACACGCTGAAAAGCTTGCTCGTTCCCTACACCGGTGGTCATGAACCAGGCAAGAACCCAGAACGCTTCGTCCGCTGGAACTCTACACATCCTAGCGGCACCACACTGGAACGCGTCCTGTCAGGCCTGATGAAGATGTACGGCGAGCTCTTCGACGCCATGAGGAAGACCTACCCTGACGTAGCCGTCGTTGTCCACGGCTATGACTATGCGGAGACTGGCAGCGCACGGGAGCCGATCTACGCCCTTCCGGGCGCCAAGCTGTTCGGCTACGGGGACTGGCTGCGAGAAGCGTTCGAAGGCAAACACATCTGCAAGGAAGCCGACCAGGACGCTGTCATCCGCCTTCTCATCGACGCCTACAACATCCGCCTGAAAAAGTCCGTGGACGCACGAGCCGCTGCCGGCGAGAACGTCCACTTCGCCGACGTACGTGGGGTCGTGCGCAACGATTGGGCCAATGAGATCCATCCGAACACCGCTGGATTCGGGCGGGTCGCTTCAAAGGTGCTCACCGTGATCCGGAATGCCGTGCCGGACGCGCCGCCAGCGCCAGTGGTGTAGCGCTTCCGCCGGGCGCCGCTAGCACGGCCGCCAGCGGGCCGGGGTGTAGGGGACATTAGTCTTTGGCTAGGCCTTTACGGGCCTCAATCGTGTGATCACATGAGGGGAGGCGAGGCGTGGGGGAATAGGCTTCAGGACGCATCCTCACCTAGCTCATGTCGTCCCGCTACGCGCGTCCCTTCTTCCTGCTCTTTCTCGGCTTCGCAGCTCTCGCGAGCGTCAGCGCTCAGCCAGGAAGTGGCCCCGATCAGCACGTCGTCATTGTCGGCTCGGGTACAACTATCGATTCCGTCGTAACGGCGGCGATCCCCCGCGCACGACACTGGGTGGTCCTGGCGGGGCTCGATACGTCATCGGCAACTAGCAGGCCTGCCCTCAGCAACATCACGGCGAGCGAGTGTGCCGAGGCCGTCGTCCGATTCACCCTGGCCGAGTCGGACGGCGTACCTACAGACTCGACCGCTGCCCTAGCCCGCGGCGTTGCCATTCCCAGGAACATCATTCAGACTGGTAGCTCTGGGTGGAGTCGTACGGCGTTTGCCACAGGTATCCAGAGTGGAGTATCAAACCCAGCCCTGCCTGTAGCTCAAGCTCAAGACCTGTTCTGCGTCGCATACACGAACGCTGTCCAGCTCAGAACGACGGGCGGACCTCAAACGGTCACTGCGACGCTCCTCGAAGGCGAGAACCGCTCACCGCTCGCACCCGAGGAGATTCGGCTGGCAACAGCGTCGACTTGGGGCGCCCGGTACTCGTTCGCTCCGGTTCGCGTAGACAGATCAAGGCTGCGAGCCGTCATCGTCGACATCTCTGCACCGTCCACCTATGGCTTTGCAGGCTCGCTTGTTCAGAACGGCAGAAGCCGCGGCTCCTACGCTGTCGTCCTCGCCGCGTGGGACCCTCGGTCCAGGACGTTTAAACCACCCACCACTCAACTTTGTCGATCAACCCAGGTCACATTCAGACTTCGCTCCCCAGAGAAGGCTGGCCTCGCCTCGCCGTCGGCTGACGTACAGGCGGTTCTGATCGGAGGAGGAGAAGCCTCACGGCTCTTCCCGAATGAGCATCGAGTCGCGTCCTATAGGGTCCCGATGGACAACGCACGGTTTCTCTGTATCGCTGAGGCTCCGCTGGAGCTCTCCACGGACATTGGACTCCAGCAGGTCGTGGCGGAGGTCAAGACTAGCGGTACAGCCACGACGCTTTCCGAGGGCTCACAGTACCTCTACAGGCCAGGTGGATCGGTTCCGGGCATCCGCGCTTCCTTTAATCCGGTCCGGGTCCACGCGCGTCCCCGCCCCATGTTCGGCCTCCTCGTCGGCACGGAAGACGTGTTCTCGCGTCCGGACACCTCCGGGCAGATGACAGAACCTCCTGAGACAGAGGAGCCAAAGCCCCCCGAGACCGAAACCCTAGCCTCATACCCCAACGGCGAACATGACACAGACGAAGAGGAGGTGCCGATGGTCGGCGCGAAGTCTGCGCTGATGGCTGGCTTCGACTTCGCCATCGAACCGCTCCTGTTCGGGCGATGGGGACGGGACGCCCGACTCACCCTCGCTACTAATGTGACGGGAGATGTCGGAGATACGATATACGTCGGACTGAGCATCCAGTCTCTCTTCAGCCTCGCCGCCACCGCGAACCCAGTCGATGTCACCCTCGGGGCGGCTTTCCCGAGAAGCCGAATCGACTCCGCCGGGGATCTTCTCGATGAGGTATTCCTCTCAGGTGCTATCACTCTCGACCTGGGCGGGTCGCTCAAAGCGCTCCAGGGGATCTTCGCCCCGTGATGAATCGACAGACGGATCTTGGGTCCTGCATCACGCCTCCTCCGCATGGCCTCCTCCGCCCCCTCCATCGTCCAGCGCCTCTGGAACTACTGCCACGTCCTCCGCGACGACGGTGTCAGCTACGGCGACTACGTCGAGCAGCTCACCTACCTCCTCTTCCTCAAGATGGCCGGCGAACGCCGCGCCAGCGGTCGCCCCGGCCCCGAGATCCCCGAGGGCAACCGCTGGAGCGACCTCGTGGACCTGGAGGGCGAGGCACTCGAAGCCCACTACCGCCAGACGCTCGTCCGACTGGCGGAGGAGCCCGGCCTGCTCGGCGTCATCTTCCGGAAGGCGCAGAACAAGATCCAGGACCCCGCCAAGCTCCGCCGGCTCGTGGGCCTGATCGACCAGGAGGTGTGGCAGGGCCTGAACATGGACGTCAAGGGCGAGATCTACGAGGGCCTGCTCGAAAAGAACGCCGCCGACACCAAGAGCGGTGCCGGGCAGTACTTCACGCCG
>JBCDLV010000059.1:0-14247 GCA_038744895.1 Bacteroidota bacterium
AGCGCGTCGCGCCGTCCGCGGAGAGCCGTCCGCCACTCGTCGCCGATGACCGCTTCGATCTCGCGCGGCATCTGCGCTACGGCACGGTCGATGGCGTCATCGGTCAGCCGAGACTGTAGGTCCTCCGCGATCGCCATCGCGCCGGCGTAGGAGATGCGGCTCATGAAGCGCCGGTCCTGCCCACGAGAGTTGTTGGTCAGCCCGACCAGGCTGCCGTAGTCCGGCCCGAACGGCTGGTACCGTCTGTCGAACTGGTAGAGCGCGCGTTGGACGAGCCCGCCGAGGTCATAGAACGCCCAGTCGCGGTCGCGAGGAACGGGCTGGTAGATCTTGCCGCGCGTCGCGTCGTCGCCCGTGAGGGTCGGGTCGAGCTCGACAGGCTCGAAGGCCGCCCAGCGCCACTGGCCGGCGTGCCGGTCCCAGTCGCCGATCACGAGGTCGAGCAGACGGGCGCGGAAGAACGCCTCCTGATCGACGCGGTGGTCCTGGTCCTCCGTCAGCTCCTCGCGCAGCTTGCCGCTGGAGATGACGTCGGTGACGCCCTCCCAGCCGTCCAGGTCCGACATGTCGTCGTCCGGGCGGACTTCGAACAGCGCCAGCCGGTTGCCGAACTCGCTCCGGAAGCGGCCCAGTCGCGGGCTGTCGGGCACGTAGACGACACGCGCCTTGGGCGCGATCACGCCAGCGGACTCCGCGAGCTCGCCGGTGACGACGGACGCGTAGGGGAGGGCAGCCGAGCGGAGGTCGAGGACGAGGTCGCCCGCGAACCCGCTGCGAAGCGGAGCGGGAAGGCCACCGGTGCCTCCCTTCTCCAGGAGGCGCAGGTCGTACACGTGTCCGTCGCTGCCCTCGACCCGTAGAGACGTGGTCTGGTTGCCACCACCGCGGCGGAGCGGCGTGAGGCCACCGGCCTCGGTGTTCAGGTCGAGGACCTCGAACGCGACGGGTGTCCGCCAGGCGTCGCGGTAGCCGGCGCCAGCGGCGACGCGCGTGAGCCCATCGTTGCTGAACGGGCCCGTCTCGAATCCGGCGTCGGATGTGAGCGTCACCTGATCCGCGACGGGCGCCGCTGGCGACGTGTCGACGCCTACGTCCGGTGCGGTTGCCGCTGCGAGCTCGGGGTCCTCGTCCGAAAGGGCCTCGCGGTACACGGTATCAGCAGCTCCGCTGGCGTCGACGGCCACGGCCTCGGCCCAGAGCTGGCCGTCCGGGTAGTAGCGCAGCCGCCAGTAGCCGGGCCGAGAGGCTGCGAAGGTGGCTCCGTACCCGCCGACGGTGGCGTCGGCATCGCCGCCCCCGCTGCCGCTGACGAGGAACGTCTGGAGCGAGCGCCCGCCGTTGACCCCTCGGACGAAGGCCTGGAGGCTGCGGTCGTGAGCTGCAGCGTACACCAGCCGCTCGTGCTCGCCAAAGGCTTCCTCAAGGGCGCTCCGGAGCTTCCGGTAGCGCGGCGCGGCCAGATCGCCAGCGGAAGTGCCGACCGTCGGGCCGAGCAGGGCGCCGACGCCGAGCGTGGCGATGCCGCCCAGGGGGGTCTCGAAGCCTCCGCTGGCGCCATTCGAGCGCAGCGGGTGGTGGCCGACGATGATGAGCTGCTCGTCGTCCCGGTCCTCGACGAGTTGCTCCAGATCCACGACGCCGGACGCGACGTCGACCGACGCGTCGCCCCGCAGCCATGTCGGCGTGTCGAGCACGACGAGCCGAAGCGACTCCAGCAGATCGATCTCGACCGGCTCCACGTCGCGAGGCGCCTCGACCTCCACGCCGAGAGCCTCCGCCAGCTGGCGCTGGACCACGCCGAGGTCGCCGTCCCGGTCGCCAGGCACCAGCACGATTCGAGACGACGCCCCGCGCAGTGCCGTCGCGATTCGCTCCGGGCCGCCAGCGGGGGCCGTGTCGCCGAGGAAGACGACGGCGCTGGCATCGCCCGCCTCTTGTGCGTCGGCGCGGAGTTGCGCCAGCACGGCATCGCTCGTCAGGTCTGCCGTGTTGCCCACCAGGAAGACGGTGTAGGCCGTCGGTCCATCCGGGAGTGGGTCCGGTGGCCGCGTGTCGGCGCGGTACGTGCCCATCGTGGCACAGCCGGCCAGCAGCGCAGCGCAGATGAACGTGAGAGGCAGCAGAGGAGTGGACGGGCGTCTCATCAGATGGAAAGGGGGCGGAAGATGGGCGTCGCCAGCGGGGCCGCTGCGCCGAGCTATGCAGAGACAACGCTCCAACACGATAGGATTCCTCTCGGCGGGCTCAGGAGGGGCCTGGATTCGTTGGCGATGTGTACATCTGGACTTCTTCCTCCCGCGAGAGAGCCTCAACGGCGCGCGGCCGGCTCCTGAGAGGCCGGCCGCGCAGGCTTGAGTCGGGACGTGGCCCCGAAGACGGTCCGCTGGCGTCAGCGAGCGACGGTGAACCGCAGCGTCCGTGCCAGCCCGCCCGTCACGACACGCGCGACGTAGACGCCAGCGGGGAGCGCCGAGGCGTCGAGGTCGAGACGCGTCGTGCCCGCCGCCAGCGGGCCGTCGGCGAGGACGGCGACCTCACGGCCGAGCAGGTCCGTCACGGCAACGCGTGCGATTCCGGCCTCTGCGAGCGTGACGGCGACGGCCGTCCGGCTGGCGGTCGGGTTGGGGCCGGCGAGTGCGAGCGCCAGCGCGGCGTCGTTGGGGCCAGTCTCAGCCGAGACGGCGTTGACGACGTTGTCCGGCCAGGTGAAGAGGACGGTGTACTCCAAGTCGAACGGTTGACCGGTCGTGTCCCAGCAGTGGATGCGGACTACGGCGTCAGGCCCGTTGGTCACCCATCCATTGACCGTGCAGTACCCGCCGATCTGAGCGAACGGCGTCACCTGAACACTGCCGCCAAAGGTGCCGCTGCCGCCCAGCCCAGCGAACGTGACGCGGTACCTCCCCTGAGAGACGCGCTCGGCGGTGACGGCCCCACCGTTCTGCGAGAAGGTCCGGTTCGCGGGCGGCGTGTACGAAGCCGCGGTCCGGTCGTTGGCATGGGTATAGCCGAAAGCAGGGCCTCCATCGGCGGTCTCACCTTTGAGAAACAGCACCGAGTGTCGCGCGATGAGTGGGGCGCCATCGACCCCGTTGCACTGATTATCAACCACGAGCGTCCCGTCCGTCCGAGTGCTGTAGGCGATGAGGCCACACCGGGCGGAGCCGCCAGTCGCGGTCGTCCCTCCACCGGTCAGCAAGACGATTCCGGACACGTCGATGGCCGACGGAGGCGCGAAGCCAGGGAATGTGATCCTGAAGGCGGAACTCACCTGTCCGGCGAGGATCGAGCCTCCACCTGCATTGTGCGAGGCGACCGCGTTCGGCGCATATGGCGACTCGCTCTCCGGGCGATTTGCGAAGGCGTAGGCCGTAAGAGGCGAGGTGCCGCCCGATCGTGTGAAGAGAACGGTGTACTGCGAGTCGACGAAGGCGTCGGTGACGGGAGCCCGGCAGATCACACGGATGATGAATGGGGCGCCGCCGAAGCCTCCCGTCATGCACACGGCGTTCGAGCCGTACGCCGAGACCTGGACGTTCCCGCGGTTCCCGTTCCGGATGTCGGGGATGCCCCCGAGCGTCAGGGTGTACCGGCCGACGTCCGTGCGGACGACGGTGTTCGTCCCGCCGGAGGCATTGTAGGAGTAGGCGGCGGCCGGTGCGTACGACGCAGCCGTTGGCTGGTCGCCCCAGACGTAGGCCTCGACGACGCTGTTGAGAGGCTGCCCGCTGGCGGCAGGCGCCAGCAGGGCGAGGACGAGAAGGATGGCGTAGAGTCGGGTCATGAGAGTGCGGGAGGCGAACTGGGAAGGAGGCGCTGCGCGTGGTCGCAGAGCACCGAGGCGTTGAAGGGCTTTTCGAGGACCCCATCCGCGCAGGCCGGTGGCCCCCGCAGGCCGGTCATCAGGAGGAGCGGGATCCGGGATGTGGCCGGGTCGGCGCGGAGCGCTCGGCACAGTGCGATGCCGTCGAGGCGCGGCATGGCCCAGTCGGCCAGGACGAGGTCAGGGATCAGCGTCTGCGCAATCCGAAGCGCTTCGCGTCCATCTCCAGCCTCGACCACGCGGACGGCCCCGAGCCTGTGCAGGCACCTGCGCACGTAGAGGCGCATGTCGTCGTCATCGTCGACGACGAGGATGGTCCACGGAGACGGTGAGGATCGGTCTGGCATAGCGCCGAACCTGACGGACGTGCCGCCTTTCCACCATGCGCCAGCGTCTCAGCGCCATGCGCGCTCGTCACATGAGACCGGGCCGCACGAGACGGAATCCTCCGCGCATGTGCTGGCCTACGCGCCCTCTGGGTACACCGACGGGCGACAGCCGATGTGGGCCGTGAACGCGTTCGAGAAGTGCGAGACGCTCTTGAACCCGACCGCGTAGGCCACCTCGCTGACCGTCCCCGCGCCGGCCTCCAGGAGCTGTGCCGCCCGTTCCAGCCGCAGCGTCCGGATGATCTCCCAGGGCGACCGACCGTCGAGATCTCGTAGCCGGCGGTACAGGTGGGCCCGGCTCACGCCCATCTCGTGGGCTAGCCGCTCGACGCTGAACGTCTCATCGGCCAGGTGGCGTTCGACCGCGTCGCGGACAGCGCTCAGGAACGCGTTGTCTGAGGAGACGGCGTCGATGGTCGTCGCGCGCAGGGCGCCGTCGCCCCGAGACGGCTCTGCCAGCAGGTCACGGAGGCGCTGCCTGCTGGCAATCAGGTTCTCGACGCGGGCCTTCAACTCGCGTACGTCGACGGGCTTCGTCAGGTAGTCGTCGGCGCCGCTGCCCAAGCCGTCGAGGCGGTCCTCGGTCGCGGCGCGCGCGGTCAGCAGCACGACGGGGATGAAGGCTGTCTCAGGGTCCTCCTTGAGCGCCCGGCACAGCGCGATGCCGTCCATCCGAGGCATCATCAGATCGGAGAGGATGAGATCCGGCAGGTGAGTCCGTGCACGCTCCAGGCCCTCGACGCCGTCGGCGGCTTCCAGGACGCGGTACGCCGGCGCGAGGTGCTGGCGGACGTAGGCGCGCACGTCGCCGTGATCCTCGACCACGAGCACCGTCGTCCGGTCCGGCGCGTCCTCCTCGCCCGCTGGCGGTTGGAGGGTAGGCTCGGCCAGCGCGTCCGCTGGCGCAGCCGGTGGGTCGGCGAACTCGTCGTCCGACGCCGCCCCGAGAGGAAGCGAGAGCGTGAACAGACTCCCGAACCCCTCTTCGCTCTCGACCGCCAGCATACCTTCGTGGAGGTGGGCGACCTCACGCGCAAGGGCCAGGCCGATCCCCGTCCCCGGCTCGGCGGGGCGGTCCGGGCTCGCGGCCTGGTAGAATCGGTCGAACACGTGCGGGAGGTCCTCTGCGGCGATGCCGGGCCCGCTGTCTCGTACCGACACCGAGGCGACGCGGTCGTCCGCCGTCAGCGACACGCGGACGGACCCGCCAGCCAGGGTGAACTTGAGCGCGTTGGCGATCAGGTTGGCGATAGCCTTCTCCAGCAGAACCGGGTCTGCGGAGACCGGAACCGGGTGGGCCGGCACCGAGACGGAGAGGTTGATGGCCTTCCGCTCCGCCAGCGGGCGGACGCCCTCCCCAAGCATCTCGACGAAGGCGCCGAGGTCGAGGGCGCGCGTCTTGAGCTCTACCTCGCCCGACTCCATCCTCGACACGTCGAGGATCTGCCCCACGAGATCGAGCACGCGGTCTGCGTTCCGCCGCGCCAGGTGAAGCTGCGCGCGCGTCTGCGGAGTGATCGGGCCGTGCGCCTCCGAGAGGACATCGTCGAGGGGACCCAGCGTGAGCGTCAGCGGCGTGCGGAACTCGTGGCTGACGTTCGCGAACAGCCGCGTTTTGGTCTCGTTAAGAGCAGCCAGGTCCCGGGCCTGCGCGGCGACGGTCTCTTTCTCCGTCTCCAGCGCCGCCGTGCGCTCGGCCACGAGCGCGCCCAGCACCCGCTGGCGCTCCGTGAGCGACTGCACGCGGGCGCGGTAGGCGGACGCCACCAAGCCGACCAGTGCGGTGAGACCGAAGAGCCTGAACCACCACGTCTCCCACAGACGCGGCGGCACCACGAACGCTGGAACGGCGATGGCCTCGCCCCAGGTACCGCTGGCGTTCATCGCCTGGAGGTGCAGCGTGTACGCGCCCGGCCCGAGCCCGCCGTAGGTCACCTGGCGCTCCGCGCCTCGGTCGACCCAGCCGTCGTCGTGCCCGTCGAGGCGCGTCCGGAAGCGCACCAGGTCGGGCGCCAGCAGGTCTGTCGCGGTGTAGTCGATCTCGACCTGGCGTGCGCCGAGTGGCAGCCGGAGGCCATCGGCCGGGTGGAACGTGGTGCCGTCCTCTGTGCGGAGCGCCTCGACGGAGACCGAAGCATGGTGCGCATGCTGATGGGCAAACCGGGCGGGGTCGATTCGGACGACGCCGTCCATCGACGGCACCCAGATCGCGCCGTCCTCGTCGACGGCCACGCGGCGGACCCACCGGCTCACGCCGCCATGCCCGGCAGAGGCAGGGATCTTCGTGACGGACGGGGGCTCGCCAGTCCCGTCCAGGAAGGCATCGGCCGTATCCAGGTGGAGACGGAGCATGGACCGGCCAGCGCCTAGCCACATGAACCCGAGAGAGTCGAGGGCAACGAACGACAGATGATCCGTCGGCAGTCCGTCTGGAACGCGGAACGCTCGGGTTCCCCCATCACGGAGCCCAACCAGGCCATGGTCGCCGGTCGCGAGCCAGAGTGCGCCGTCGGCCGTCTCGGTCAGGCCGCGAACGTCGAGTGTGTCCGCTACGGCGCGCCAGCCGCCTCCGGCGGTTCGGGCCACCAGCCCGCCATCGCCGCCTACCCAGAGCCGCCCGTCAGCAGCCCGGTGAAACAGGCGGATCTCGCCGGACAGGACGCGCTCGAACGCGAGGCCTCTCTGGCCTGATTCGTAGCGTGCGATCTCCCCATCGACGGCGCCGACCCAGACCTCACCCGCTCGGTCGGACAACGTCGTTGAGATGACATCGGTCGCCCTGCCAACGATTTCGGCCTGGCCGTCGGTAAGGCGGAGCAGGAATGGCCCGACGCTCCCCCACCTCTGCCCGGTCGGCCCCTCGACGACGTTTCCGGCTCGGACCTCGCCATCGCGGATGTAGTCGGGGTCCTCAGGAGGAGGGCCGACCAGCCGGTAGGCGCCCATCGACAGGGAGCCGTCGCGGATTGTGGCAACGTGCGTGCCTGACCACCCAGACGACTGACTCACGAGGACGCTGCCATCGGGGGCGAGCGACGCCGTCTCCGTCGTGAGGAGCGGCGGCGACTCCGAGCGAAACGTCGTGTAAGGCGATGCGCTCAGTTGGAAGAGCCCTGTGTTGTCGGCGTTCAGCCAGACGGACCCGTGGTCGTCCTCGACGACCTTCTCGATCTGTGTGATGCCCGCGGGTGCGAACTCAAAGACCACGTCCTCGTCCTCCACGACCTGAAGCGCGCCGGGCTCCAATCCCCGCTGATCGTGGAGCCAGAGCCGCCCGGCACGGTCGACCATCCGGACCAGCTTCGGCCGGTCAGCGGAGGCGTAGCGTCCGATCCTCGCGCCGCTCACGTCGGACACCTCGAAGAGCGATTCCCCGCTCGCCAGCGTCCCTACGCGCCGCTGAACGACGAGGCCGCTCGGCGGGGCGTCCATCTGAACGATGTCCTCGAACCCGGCCGCGCGCTCGAACCGCTCACCCGTCCACCGCGCGACGGATGTGTCTGGGAGGATCGTCCAGACCGTTCCGCTGGCGTCTGCGGCGATCGGGCTCCAGCGGCCCTTGATCAGTTGAGGGACGAGAGCCCACTCATCGCCGTTGAACCGTGCGACGCTGCCCTGGCCGGTCGCGGCCCAGATCGTCCCCTCCGCATCTTCAGTGAACGCCCGGACCCAGCGCCCTTTTGTGAGAACCTCCTCCAGGTCGTAGCGGCTCCACGCGCCGTCGCGGTACCGATAGGTGCGTCGCTCGCGGTCGCCAACCCAGACGTCTCCGTTGCGGGCGACGAACAACCCGACGAAGTCGTTCGTCGCAAGCTCCGGTGTCGTCGCGTCCGAGAATACGTGGAAGGCGCGCCCATCGAACCGGATGACCCCCTGCTCTGTCGTCGCCCAGAGTCCCCCGTCGGGCGCGAGGGCGATCTGGACGATAGGCGTCGGGAGGCCGTCGTCGTCCGTCCACTCCCGAACCTGGACGGTGTCGTACGGCCCGCCGAGCGCGGGCACAAACGCCGCGAGGGTATCCGCCAGCAGGGACGTGCCGGTTTCCGTCGGGTCCGCTGGCGACGTGCACGCCGCGCAGGCGAGCAGAAGCACGAGAGCAGATCGTCGCATTCGATCCGCCAGCGGGGCACAGGGACGGGGCATAGCGCCCCCACGATACCGACGGTGCCTATTCCATCGGCCCGGTGGCCGCAACGCGCGTAGCACACACCCCTCGCCGGTCACAACGAGGAGTTGACCGTCCGGACCCAGATCGCGACCTAGCTTCACATCCAAAGGCACGTTCGCTTCGTGCACGCCGTTCCTCTGAGACTTCCTCTCGACCGCTTTTGACGCCGACGACCACCCAACGCCGCGAAACCGCCGTCCTCGTCGGCGTGCAGACGCCCGACACGACCCCCCGAGACCTCCGCGAAGGACTGGACGAGCTGGAACTCCTGACCGACACCGCTGGCGCCGACACGGCCGCGCGCGTGACGCAGAACCTGCCTCAGATCCACGGTGCTACGTTCATCGGCAAGGGCAAGGTCGAGCAGCTGCGCAAGACGGTCGAGCGGCACAAGGCCGACCTCGTGGTCTTCGACGACGACCTCTCGCCGGTCCAGGTCCGTAACCTGGAGAAGGCGATGGAGGCCGAGAAGAACAACATCAAGCTGGTCGACCGCTCTGGCCTGATCCTGGACATCTTCGCCAGCCGGGCACGCTCGGCGCAGGCCAAGGCCCAGGTCGAGCTGGCTCAGCTCCAGTACCTCCGCTCGCGCCTGACGCGGGCCTGGACGCACCTGGAGCGCCAGAAGGGCGGTATCGGCATGCGCGGGCCGGGTGAGACCCAGATCGAGACCGACCGCCGCCTGATCGGCAAGCGGATCTCGGTGCTCAAGGACCATCTCGACAAGATCGATCGCCAGCGGACGACCCAGCGGAAGGGACGCGCCGACCAGACGCGTGTCGCCCTCGTCGGCTACACCAACGCGGGGAAGAGCACGCTGATGAATGCTCTGGCAGACGCGGGCGTGTTCGCCGAGAACCGCCTCTTCGCCACGCTCGACGCCACGACGCGCCAGATCGAGCTCGACACCAACAAGTCGGTCCTGCTGGCGGACACCGTCGGGTTCATCAAGAAGCTGCCGCACGCGCTCGTGGAGAGCTTCAAGAGCACGCTCGACGAGGTCCGCGAAGCAGATCTTCTGCTCCACGTCGTCGACGTGACGCACCCCAACGCCGAGGACCACATCCGCGTGGTCAACGAGACGCTGGCCGAGCTGGAGGCCCAGGACAAGCCGACGCTCATGGTGTTCAACAAGGTCGACGCGCTCGACAATCCCGGCCTGCTCCACCAGCTCCAGGCCGCCCACGACAATGCCGTCTTCGTCTCGGCCATGCGCGGCATCGGCCTGGACGACCTCCGGCATCAGACCCTCGACCTGGTCGAGTCCGACTACGTGGACCGGCTGGCGCTGCTGCCCGTCGACGAGCCCAAGGCGCGCGCCCACGTTCACCGCGTGGCCGAGGTCACCGACGAGGAGACTGGCTTCGCCAACGACGCGTTCGACTCCAGCGACCAGGCGATTCCCGTCGTGCGGCTGCGATTCCGCGCCTCGACCAAGAACGCACCCGACCTCGACCGCATGCTGGCGCGGTACGGCAACCTGCGGTGGCTCGGGACGCTCGACGCCGTGGGCGGAGACGGCCAAGACGACACCGCGGCCCTGTCCAACCACCCCCGCGCCGCCTAGCACGACGCCTGTCTCGTCAGAGGGAGACCCTGAATCGGACGAGACGGGGAACGATTGGGCGGAATAGGGCGGTGAACGGCGTGACTTGGAACGGCGCTTGTACGTCTTTTCAACGCACCGGACGGGCTAGTTTCCGACACCCGGTCGTTCCCCCACAGCCATGACCGTCTCCAGCCTCCTCAGCGCCACCCACCCTCTCGAGACGACCGACACGGTCGCAGAGGCCCTTGTGGCGCTGGCAGAGGCCCACGTCGCCCATCTTCCGGTCCTCGACGCGTCGAACCGCCTCGACTCGATCGCCACAGAGTCTGCTCTGCAAGCACACCCAGAGCCCGAAGCGCCTCTGGGCGACCTCATGGCTGGCGAGCCGGTGTCCATCGGTCTCGACACGCACGTGTTCGATGCTGCGCACCTGATGCGCCAGCACGGCCTGAGCGTGCTTCCGGTCCTGTCGGACGATGGGTCCTACGCGGGCCTCGTCGTCAGGCAGGATGTGTTCGGCCAGCTGGCGCACATGCTGGCCACCGAGGAGCCCGGCGCGATCGTCGTGCTGGACGTGGCCCGGGCCGACTTCTCGCTCGGCCAGGTGGCCCAGATCATCGAGCAGAACGGCGTCCGCGTGTTGTCGATCTCGACCGAGGACGATCCCGGCGCAGGCCGCGTGCAGGTCACGCTCAAGCTGAACACGACCGACACGTCGCGCGTGCGCCACGTCCTCTCGCACTACGACTACCGCGTGGCCGCTGTCTTCGACGAGGCCGAGGACGACCTCCAGGAGCGTGCCGCCGCGTTCCTGCGCTACCTCGACTTCTAGCCGACGCTGGGACAGGCACCGTGCCGGGTCCCGCGACCCTGCATCGTGAGTTCTCCCGCCTTCCACGCCCTCGCCCTCGTCGCGGCCGCCCGGACCGCGCTCGGCGCGTCTCGGCAGATCCGCGACCGCCGCGCCGGCCGCGATCCGTCGGGCCAGGAGCCAGAGCCGACCGTGCGCCGCGACCTCGACCGGCTGCGGGACCTGCTGGCGGCCGATGTCGTGCGGCTCCGCCTGCGCGCAGTGGTCGGGACGCCAGCGGGGCGCGCGGCCCTCGTGCAGGCCTTCGAGGATCGCATCCTTCTGGACGACGTAGCGCGGACCCTCGCGCGCATCCACCAGAAGCTGCTCAGTCTCTACCCCGTCGTCCCCGAGTCTCTCGTCGAGGACGTGCGCCAGCTGGCGGTGCAGGCCAGGTCCCGGGCGGAGGCTCCCGATCCGGAGGAGGATCTCGGATCGTTCGCCAGCCACCTGGGGCGGCTCGTGGATGACCTTCAGGACGTGCTGGACGGAGGGCACGACGCCGCCTGAAGGCTACGCGAGACAGCCAATAGGACACGGCGGGCGACGTTCTGAAAACGCAGCGGGACGCGCCCTCTGGCCGTATTTTGGACCGATTGGCCCGTCGCCGCTGAGTCCTCGCGACGGCCTCCACTGACACGCATTCGAATGTCTGAACCGACCGGTACTGACCGCCCCTACGAGCACGCTGCTACGCCTGAAGGCGACACGCCCACGCCGCCCGCCAACGCGCTCGCCACGCCGCCAGCGGGCGGCGACGGGTCTGGGGCTCTCGGCGCTGGCGCCGCGCCAGCGGTCAAGGAGTACGGCGCCGGCAACATCCAGGTACTCGAAGGCCTGGAGGCCGTCCGTAAGCGTCCGGCCATGTACATCGGCGATGTGGGCGTGCGCGGGCTGCACCACCTCGTCTACGAGGTCGTCGACAACTCGATCGACGAAGCGCTGGCCGGCTACTGCGACACGATCGCGGTCACGATCCACGAAGACAACTCGATCTCTGTCTCCGACGACGGGCGCGGCATCCCGGTGGCCATGCACCCGACCGAGGGCAAGCCTGCCGTCGAGGTCGTGATGACGGTCTTGCACGCGGGCGGCAAGTTCGACAAGGACACGTACAAGGTCTCCGGTGGCCTCCACGGCGTCGGCGTGAGCTGCGTAAACGCCCTGAGCGATCGCCTGGAGGTCGAGGTCAAGCGCGACGGCGGCGTCTTCGAGATGGCCTTCGAAAGGGGCGACACGGTCGAGGAGCTGGCGCGGACGCGCGACATGACCGAGGACGAGGGGACGGGGACGATGGTCACCTTCAAGCCCGATACCTCCATCTTCCTCGATACCGTCTACCGGTTCGATACGCTGGCAGCGCGGATGCGCGAGCTGAGCTACCTGAACAAGGGCGTGACCATCACGCTCACGGACGAGCGCGAGGAGGACGAGGAGATGCGCTCGCAGACGTACTACTCCGAGGGAGGGCTCGCCGAGTTCGTCGACTATCTCGACGAGGCTCGCGACAGCCTCCTCGCTGACGCCATCCACATCGAGGACGAGGACGCCGAGGTGCCGGTCTCGCTCGCGATGCGCTACAACACGGGCTACCAGGAGAACGTCCTCTCGTTCGTCAACAACATCAACACGCACGAGGGCGGCACGCACGTCTCCGGCTTCCGCCGTGCCCTCACGCGGACGCTCAAGAGCTACGCGGACAACAACGATCTGCTCAAGAAGGCCAAGGTCAAGCTCTCCGGCGACGACTTCCGCGAGGGCCTCACGGCCGTGCTCAGCGTCAAGGTGGCCGAGCCTCAGTTCGAGGGGCAGACCAAGACCAAGCTGGGCAACGGCGAGGTGCAGGGCGCCGTCGAGAGCCTCGTCGGTCAGAAGCTGGCAGAGTGGCTGGAGGATCACCCGAAGGAAGCCAAGACGATCGTCCAGAAAGTCATCCTGAGCGCCCAGGCGCGGACGGCGGCGCGGCGTGCCCGCGAACTCGTCCAGCGCAAGAGCGCGTTCGGGGGCGGCGGCCTCCCCGGCAAGCTGGCCGACTGCGCCAGCAAGGACCCTGCGGAGTCCGAGCTCTACCTCGTCGAGGGGGACTCCGCTGGCGGCTCGGCAAAGCAGGCCCGCGACCGGCACTTCCAAGCCATTCTTCCGCTCCGGGGCAAGATCCTGAACGTCGAGAAGGCCCGGCTCGACAAGATCCTCGACAACGAGGAGATCAAGAACATGGTTACCGCGCTGGGAGTCCAGATCGGCGCCGGGTCCGAGGAGTTCTCCGACGAGAAGCTCCGCTACCACAAGATCGTCCTGATGACGGACGCCGACGTCGACGGCGCGCACATCCGGACGCTCCTGCTGACGTTCATCTACCGCTACCTGCGACCGCTCCTGGAGGCCGGCTACATCTACATCGCCCTCCCGCCGCTGTACCGCGCCAAGAAGGGCAAGCGCGAGATGTACTGCTGGAACGACAAGCAGCTCGACGACGCCATCGCCGAGCTCGGCGGCCCGCAGGGCGTGGGCGTCCAGCGCTACAAGGGCCTCGGCGAGATGAACCCGGAGCAGCTCTGGTCCACGACGATGGACCCGGATACGCGGATGCTCCAGATCGTGACCATCGAGGATGCGGCCGTGGCCGACAAGACGTTCTCGACGCTCATGGGCGACGCCGTCGAGCCCCGCCGTGAGTTCATCGAGCGCAACGCCAAGTACGCGACGATCGATACCTAAGCCCCCGCTGGCGGGCGCCCTTCGTCCGAGTGGCGTGCGCCAGCGGGCCGATGCCATGCCCGCGACTGCAAACCGTCCGTCCGCGCGCCACGATTCCGTCGGGTCAGGTCAATTTGAAGGCATGCCAATGACCTGGGAGGAGGTCTGTGCCGATCCGAGGCTCCAGAATCTCCCGTATCGCATTGAGCAAGACCGCTATGGTCGGATTCTCATGAGCCCTACCACCAACCGCCATAGCCGTCTGCAAAGGGTGCTCGTGCGGGTCCTCGAAACAGCGCTGGGGGGAGAGGCGATTCCCGAGTGCAACGTCCAGACGAGCGACGGGGTCAAGGTGGCGGATGTCGGATGGCTCTCCAAGGCCTTCGTCGAAGCCCACGGAGCCGAAGACACATACAGCGTTGCCCCGCCGATCTGCGTTGAGGTTATGTCGCCGTCGAACTTGTGGGCGGAGATGGAAGAGAAGGTGACTCTCTACCTCGCGAAGGGTGCCGAAGAAGTTTGGATCTGTGAGCCCAACGGCCGCCTGAGGTTTTTCGGGCACGAGGGAGAGCGAGGACAGTCCGCACGGGTACCAGACGCCCCGGCGACGATCACGCTGTAGCCATCCGCCAGCGGGACATCCGCCAGCGGGACATCCGCCAGCGGGACATCCGCCAGCGGGACATCCGCCAGCGGGACATCCGCCAGCGGGACATCCGCCAGCGGGACATCCGCCAGCGGGACATCCGCCAGCGGGACATCCGCCAGCGG
>JBCDLV010000060.1:0-14149 GCA_038744895.1 Bacteroidota bacterium
CGATCCCGCCCCAGTTCTTCGATGCCGCCTACGGCTACCGGCCCCAGTCCATCGAGCGCTCCGACGCCCGCCCGCTGGCGCGCGGCGCGCTCGTGGAACTGATGGACGACATCGAGCGCTCTCTCGGCCGCTACCGCGCGTCTGACGAGCAGGCCGAGCGCTACCACCTGCTGGACCTGGAGGCGCGCATCGAGCACATCCTGGATCCCGAGGACTGAGCTGGTTGGTTCAGGGTTCGCGGTTCGGGGTTCGTATCGCTGGCCTCTCACCCTGCGAACCCTGAACCCTGAACCTCGAACCCTCAATGCTCGACCTCTCCTCTGCGCGTCCAGACATCCTCGTGCTCGTCGGCACGCAGACGGGCAACTCCGAAATCGTCGCCGACGCCATCGCGGAGCACCTCGGCGACCTCGGCTTCGCCGTCCACCTGCTGGACATGGCCGAGGCCTACCCGGAGATGCTGGCCGACTACGACCAACTGCTGGCGGTCACCTGCACCTGGAGCGACGGCACGTTCCCAGACAATGCCGTCGACTTCGCCGATGCACTCGGCGCCGTGCAGCCGGACCTGAGCGGGGTGCAGTTCGGTGTGTGTGGCCTCGGAGACCGCGACTACGATCCGTACTACCAGACCGCCGCGATCCGGCTGGTCGATCTCTTCAAGGTGTGCGGGGCACACGAGGTCCGCCCACTGCACGACATCGACGGAGGACCATCCCCGCTCCACATCGAAGGCGCGGTCGCATGGGCCGTCGCCTGCGCCGAGGCGTTTGCCGCCAAGACATGACCCTCGCCGACCTCGACCTGGGTGCTCTGCGCTTTCGCACACACCGCGAGCGGGCCGACCTCCTGGCGTCGGCGTGTGCGTCCAATCCGGATCTCGCCAGCTTCGAGACGATCGGCGAGAGCCTGGAGGGCGATCCCATTCCTGGCATCACGCTCGGCTACGGCCCCCGTCGGGTCACACTGATGGCAGGAGCCCACGCCGACGAACCCGTCGGCCCGGAGACCCTAACCACTCTGGTGGCCGAGGGGCTCGCCGCACGAGGCTGGGGCGCCAGCGGGGGCGGTCTGGCCGACCTGTTCGAGCGGTTCACGTTCCGCATCATCCCGCACGTCAACCCAGCTGCGGAGGTAGCCAACTGGGGCTGGATCGAGCGCCACGACCCGGCCGACGTCGCGGGCTCGCTGTCGCGCTTCCTCCGCTGGCGCCGCCGCGAGCGCCCAGGGATGGACGTCGAATTTGGCTACCCCGACCTGCGGCCGGAGAATCGCGCAGCCACCGCCTTCCTGTTTCGTACCGGCCCGGTGGCCCTGCACGCCAGCTTGCACGGCATGGCGTTCTCGGAAGGCGCCCTGCTGCTGATCGAGAAGAAGTGGCTCGGCTCCGACCGCGACGCGGCGCTGCGGACGGCCTTCGAGCGTGCCGCGGGCGCTGCCGGGCTGCCCCTCCACGACCACGACCGACGCGGCGACAAAGGCTTTCGGTACGCGGGTCCTGGCTTCTGGTCGACGCCAGAGGGCGAGGCCATGCGCCAGCACTTCATGGACGCGGGCGACCCCGAGACCGCCGCGTGGTTCCGACGCTCCTCAATGGAGGAGGCCATGCGGACGACGCCCGGCGAGTCCCCTCTGTGTGTCGTGACCGAGCTCCCGATGTTCCGAATCTCCGCTGGCGGTGGCGAGCGCCAGCGGGGCGTCGCGTCTCATGCCGTCGCGTTCCGCGAGGCGATGCCCGGCCTGCTGGCGGACGCGTCAGACGGAGTCGACCTCCAGCCCGCCGTCGAGCGATTCGGGATCACGTGCCCTGACCTCGCGACCCAGGTGCGGGTGCATCTGAAGACACTGGATGCCGCGCTCGCAGCCATCGGGTGAGCCGCGTCAGCCGAAGAACAGGAGGCACATCCACACGGCGAACAGCATGGCGGCCACGTCCGCGATGAGCCCGGCGGCCAGTGCGTGGCGTGCCTTGCTGACGCCGACGGCGCCGAAGTAGACCGCGATCACGTAGAACGTGGTCTCTGTGGAGCCGAACATGGTCGCCGCCATGCGGGTGATGATGGACGTCTCGCCGTACTGCGCGGCGAGATCGGCCACGATAGCGACGGATCCGGAGCCCGTCAGCGGCCTCACGATGGCCATCGGCAGCACTTCGGCGGGCATCCCGATCAGCGCCAGCACGGGCGACAGGAATGTGGCGAGCGCCTCCATGGCTCCCGACGCCCGGAACATGCCGATCGCGAACAGGATGGCCACCAGGTAGGGAATGATGCGGACGGCGAGCCCAAAGCCCTCCTTCCCGCCCTCCACGAACGACTCGTAGACCGGGACGCGCTTGATGAGCCCGTACAACGGAATGCCGACGATGAGCATCGGCAAGACGAAGACGGAGACGACACTGATGATTTCGCGGAACGTGTCCATCTCAGGTCTCCGGGCTGGGGTCCGACGCCTGCTGGCGAAGTGGGTCCGACTGGCGGAACCGAGGCATTCGCTGAAGCAGCTTCGTCACGATGATGGCGACGGTGAGCGACCCGGCCGTCGTGAAGAGGATCGGGAAGTAGACGTTGTTGGTCTCGACGCCGAGGATCGCGATGAGCGTCACCGGGGGGATGAGCTGGACGCTCGCGGTGTTCATCGCCAAGAACATGGCCATCGAGTTCGTCGCGGTCTCCTTGTCCGGGTTGAGGTCCTGCATCTCCTCCATGGCCTTGATCCCGAACGGCGTGGCAGCGTTGCCCAGTCCGAAGATGTTGGCCGCGAAGTTCAGCGCGATCATGCCCATCGCGGGGTGATCCTTGGGGATCTCCGGGAAGAGCGGCCCAAGGATGGGGCGGACCAGCTTGACCAGCGCGTAGATGATCCCGGCCTCCTCGGCGATCTTGCTCAGCCCGAGGAACAGCGCCAGCACGCCGATCAGCCCGATCGAGATGGTCACGGCGATCTCGGCGAAGTCGATCGCAGCCGTCGTAATGGCCCCCAGCTTGACGAACCGGACGGGTAGGAACGTCAGCCCGGCCGTCGCCACGGCGCCAGCGGAGTCCTGCTGCACCTCCAGGTCGGAGAGTGTGCCTTGCAGCACCTGGTCCCTCGGGTTCGTCGCGTCGCGGATGGCGTCCAGCGGAGCCGGCAGGGCCGCGTCGGAGTCGTCCAGCCGCACCTCCAGACCGCCGTCGTCGGAGCGCCTGAGCGTGGCCGCGTACGCGGGCTCGGGTGTCCCGCTGGCGTCGTAGAACGAGCGGAACGCGAGCGAGTCGAGGACGAGGCTGACCGGCTGGCGAGGCGCGTCGGCATCGAACGGCCGGTCGAACTCCAGGCGGACGGGGAGGGGCTGGCCGTTCCGGTAGGTGTCGCCGGTGAGGTCTCCGATGTCGGAGCCGAGGGCGAACAGGAGGCTCACGATGATGAGCCCGGCCCAGATGTAGTTGAGCATGGGCGAGAGGGGTGCGCCGCAAGGTCGCCGGAGTCGCCGTGCACCGCAACCGCCAGCGGGTACTCGCGAGAAAAGGGGGCGAGGGGTGGCACGCCGCGCATCTCGGCGGGACCTTCCGGCTCGCTCCGCGACTGACATGGACGTGCACGCCCCATCCCTCGACACAGCGACGAGCGTGTCGCTCGATCTCTACCGCGCGCTCCGGCTTCCGCGCGCCGTCGAGGACAAGATGCTCCGCCTGATTCGGCAGAACCGGATCTCGAAGTGGTTCAGCGGCTACGGCCAGGAAGCGATCGCCGTCGGGTGCGCCTGGGCCGCCGAGGAGCGCGACTGGCTCCTGCCGATGCACCGCAACCTCGGTCTGTGGACGACGCGTGGCGTCCCGCTCCGGCCCCTGTTCTGCCAAGTCCTCGGCAAAGAGGGCGGCTTCACCAAGGGACGCGACCGCACCTTTCACTTCGGCCTTCCGGAGCACCGCATCGTGGGCATGATCTCCCACCTGGCCGCCATGCTCCCGGTGGCCGACGGGCTCGGGCTCGCGTCCACGCTCAAAGGCGAGGACGCCGTCGCCATCGCCTTCACGGGGGAGGGGGCTACCCGCGAAGGCGATTTCCACGAGGCGCTGAACCTGGCTACCGTGTGGTCTCTGCCGGTCGTGTTCGTGGTCGAGAACAACGGCTACGGTCTGTCGACTCCCACGTCCGACGCGCTGCCGGTCGAGGACCTCGCGGACGCGGCGCAGGGTTACGGCATGCCCGGCGTCGTGGTAGACGGGAATGACGTAGAGTCCGTTATTGAAAACATTCGTTCTGCTTCCGACCACGCGCGCCGAGGCGAAGGCCCCACGCTGCTGGAGATGAAGACCTTCCGCGTGCGTGGCCATGAGGAGGCCAGCGGCACCAAGTACGTGCCCCAGGATTTGATCGCGGAGTGGGAGGCACGCGACCCGGTCGAGGCATTCCGCCGGCGGCTGCTGTCGCGAGGGATCGCCGCGGCAGACCTCGACGCCATCGACACCCAGCTGGCGGAGGAGATCGAAGAGGTCGCCGAGTGGGCCTTGAAGCAGCCCGAGGTGGTCAGCACGCCGGATGCGGAGGCGGCGGACGTGTTCGCACCCACTCCGCTGGCGCCAGCGGTGCCGGCATCCTCGACCCGGAGCGACGTCCGGTTTATCGACGCGCTTTCTGAGGGCCTCGCCGATGCCTTCGAGGCCGACGACTCCGTCGTGCTCATGGGGCAGGACGTGGCGGAGTACGGCGGTGTGTTCAAGGTGACCGCCGGCTTCCTTGATCGGTTCGGCGCGGACCGCATCCGCAACACGCCCATCATCGAGAGCGGCGCGCTCGGGTGCGCCCTCGGGCTCGCGCTGGACGGCTTCCGCCCGGTCGTCGAGATGCAATACGCGGACTTCATCACGTGCGGCTTCAACCAGATCGTCAACAACCTCGCGACGACGCATTACCGGTGGGGAGCGCCGGTCCCGGTCACGATCCGTGCACCGTTCGGTGGTGGGATCGGCGCAGGGCCATTCCACAGCCAAAGCCCGGAAGCCTGGTTCTGCCACGTCCCGGGTCTGAAAGTCGTCGTCCCGGCCACGCCAGCGGATGCCAAGGGGCTGGTCCGGTCGGCCATCGAGGACAACAACCCGGTGCTCGTCTTCGAGCACAAAGCGCTCTACCGGTCGCTGCGCGGCGAGGTACCCGAGGGGGAGCACCGCGTCCCGATCGGATCTGCGCGTGTCGCCCGATCAGGCGACGACCTTACCATCGTCACGTGGGGCGTCGGCGTCGGATGGGCACTCGACCTGGCCGACCAGCTGGCGTCCTCTGCCAGCATCGAGGTGGTCGACCTCAGAACGCTCGTGCCGTGGGACCGCGAGACCGTCCTGGCGTCGGTTCACAAAACCCATCGCGTGCTCGTCGTCCACGAGGCCAGCCGCACCAGCGGCTTCGGCGCGGAGATCGCGGCGGAGATCAGCGAAGTCGCGTTCCGAGACCTCGATGCGCCAGCAGTGCGCGTGGGCGGTGCCGACCTGCCGATTCCCTTCTCGAAAGGGATCGAGTCGGACGTGTATTCGGGCCGCGCCCGGCTGGCGGACGCGGCCCGGAGCCTGCTGGCGTTTTAGGCGCTGTCGTGGCGGACGGTGCCTAGACGTCCGTCGTCGAGTCCGACGGCACGTCCACCTGCGTGCCTTCATCGGCATCGCCAGGGCGCTCATCGAGAACCTCGAACGTGAGGTCGTACGCACCGGACTCGCCGGGCTCGAAGCTGGTGACGAGGATCGTCCACTCGCCGCTCTCGGTGACCTCGACGATCGACTTCGTCATGGAGGTGTTGCCGAGGGAGGAGTCGTCCACGTCGGTCTGCTCGCCGGTCGGGCTGTAGATGATCAGGTACGGGTCGAATTCGCCGGAGATGAGCTCCGTGCGGATCCACTGGCCTTCCCGTGCCGTCACCTCGAAGGTGTCCATGTACTCACCGCTCTGGAGCGTGTCGTCGCCGTCTTCGAGCGTGCCGGAGCGCTCCTCTGGCGGCGGCGGGCCGTCTGCCGTGGCCGTGTTGCCGCCGGCGTCGGACGAGTCTCCGCAGCCGACAAGGGCCGCGACGAGTGCGAGGGGAAGGAGGAAGGTGCGCATGGGAAGGGGGTGAGTTGGGAGCCGAGAAGCTAGCGCGGCGACTCCGACTTGAGAGGAGCCAAAGGTCGACATTCCACTCGATTGGGTCCCCCATCCCAAGGCCACCGGGCTCCGTTCCCCGCTGCCGGGCTGCGCTCCGGCGCGCCCAGCGGGGGGCGTCCAACGACAACAGAGCCGACGCTGCGGATGCAGGCCGGCTCTGTTGTGGTCGTGGGGACGCGTTCTATCGGCTGGCGCCGTCTACCGCGGGGTCTGCTGGCGCGCGGTCGCCAGCGGCACCGTCCCCCGAGAGGGTCGCTCCGGGCGGGATCGGAGCCGCGTCCGGGAGCGGATGGCCGTGCCTCTCGGGTTGCCATGAGAGGATGTAGTCCTCCTGCTCGATGTCGAGGGCCGCCTGCGTCAGCTTGAGCGGCGCGAACGTGTCCACCATCACCGCTAGCTCGTGGGTCTCCCGTGCTCCGATGGAGGCCTCCGTCGTGCCAGGGTGCGGCCCGTGGGGAATGCCGCCAGGGTGGAGCGTGAAGCTGCCGCGTCCGATGCCCTTCCGCGACATGAAGTCGCCCTCGGCATAGTAGAGCACCTCGTCCGAGTCGATGTTGGAGTGGTTGTACGGCGCTGGGATGGAGTCCGGGTGGTAGTCGAACAAGCGCGGCACGAATGAGCACACGACGAAGCCGCGAGCCTCGAACGTCTGGTGCACAGGCGGCGGCTGGTGGATCCGACCCGTGATGGGTTCGAAATCGTGGATCGAGAACGCCGTCGGGTACATGTACCCGTCCCAGCCGACGACGTCGAAGGGGTGGTAGCGGTACACGAACGGGAAGAGCTTGCCGTGCTTCTTGATCTTGACCGTGAAGCGGCCCTCCCGGTCCACGGTGTCCAGCTCCGCTGGCGGACGGAAGTCGCGTTCGCAGTACGGGCTGTGCTCCAGGAGCTGGCCCATGTCGTTGCGGTAGCGCTTTGGGGGACGGAAGTCCGTCGGCGCCTCCATCACGAGCAGGCGCGGCTGCGCATCGCCGGTGAACACCCACCGATGGGTGAGCGTGCGCGGCACGTGGACGTAGTCGCCCTGCCTGAACTCGACCGTTCCGAGGACGGACTCCAGACGGCCCTCGCCGTCGTGGACGTAGATCAGCTCGTCGTGGGTCGCGTTCTTGTAGAACGTGTCCTCGGGCATCGCCTCGGTGGGCGCGCACAGCGACATGTCGATGTCGGCGTTGCCCATGATGTACGTGCGGCCCGAAAACCAGTCGCCAGCGGGCTCCACCTTGGGCCCGAGGAAATGGCGGTGGCGCAGGAACGCCTCGTCCACGTAGGTCGGCCCGAAGGATTCGGGTTCTCCGACGGCGTCGACCAAGGTCGGCGGGTGGATATGGTAGGCGATGGAGCCGATGCCGGAGAATCCCTCCTCGCCGAGGACCTCCTCGGTGTAGAGCGCTCCGTCCGGACGACGGAACTGGGTGTGGCGCTTCGGCGGAAGACTGCCGAGCCGGTGGTAGAAAGCCATGGTATGTCAGATCGGGTGAGGTCGGGTCGGGTAATCGGATCGCGGTGCGTTGGTCAGTCGAAGCGGGAGTCACGTTGCTCGATCTGACATCGCTCGATCACAAATTCCCCCTAGCGTCCTGCTCGCGCTCGATGGCTTCGAAGAGCGCTTTGAAGTTGCCCTTGCCGAACGACCGCGCGCCCTTGCGCTGGATGATCTCGAAGAACACCGTCGGGCGGTTGCCGATGGGCTTGGTAAAGATCTGGAGCAGGTAGCCGTCGGGATCCCGGTCCACGAGAATGCCGAGCTCAGCGAGGTCCGCGATGGGCTCGTCGATCTCTCCAACGCGCTCCTGGAGGTCGTCGTAGTACGTGGTGGGGACGTACAGGAAGTCCACGCCACGAGAGCGTAGCTCGGCGACCGTGTGGAGGATGTCGTCCGTGAGGAGCGCCATGTGCTGGACGCCGGCTCCTCGGTAGAAGTCGAGGTACTCCTCGATCTGGCTCTTCTTCTTGCCGTCGGCGGGCTCGTTGATCGGGAATTTGACCCGCTCGTTGCCGTTGCTCATGACCTTGCTCATGAGCGCCGTGTACTCGGTCGAGATGTCCTCGTCGTCGAACGACATGAGGTTCTTGAAGCCCATCACGTCGGCGTAGTACTGGACATACCGGTCCATGTCGCCCAGGTCGACGTTGCCGACGCAGTGATCCACCACCTTCAGGCCGACAGGCGTTGGCGAGAAGTACGGCATCTCGACCGAGCGGAAGCCCGGCAGGAACGGACCCGCGTAGGCCGACCGGTCGACGAAGCTGTGGATGGTGTCACCGTAGGTGGCGATGGCTGAGATCGTAATGCTTCCGTGCTCGTCCTCCAGCACCTCCGGCTGGCGAACAGGCACACCGCCACGCTTGACGGCCTCCTCGTAGGCGCTCACCGCGTCGTCGACCGAGAGGGCGAGGTCCTTGACGCCATCGCCGTGGAGGAGGACGTGCTCGGCGATTGGTCCCTCCGGCCCCATCGGACTCGTCAGGACGAACCGAATCTTGCCCTGCTGAACCATGTAACTCATCCGGTCCCGGAAACCGGTCTCCGGGCCGAGGTACGCCTTGACGTCAAAGCCGAACGAGTGGGCGAAGAAGTGCGCCGCTTGGCGCGCGTTGCCGACGTAAAACTCGACGTAGTCGGTTCCGTTGAGGGGAAGGAAGTCGTCGCCGGGAGCGACGGCGTCGGGTGCGGAGGTCAAGTCCCGGACCTCCGCGTCGTCGGAGACCATGACGGAGGCCTCGGAAGCGCTACCAGGGGCGCCGTCGCCATGAAGGGTGTCGTGTTGCTGCGTGCTCATCAAACCGTGGAGCTCGTCGTACCGTTGACAGGAGGAGCGGCTCGCTCCGCACTCCCATTCCGGGTTGCTCCATGCTACGACGGCGGGCGCCCGCCGTTTCCGCACCGCGCCATGCCACAGTTCGAAATCGAGCCTCAGGGCCAGCCAGCCACGTTCGTGCGTGCACGCTCCGACGAGGACGCCGTGCGCCGCCAGACGGGCGCAGACGATGTCACCCTGGGTGAGGCCGAGCCTGGGGCCGGCTGGCGCAGCGCGTCGGTCGGAGGAGAAGTCTGGGGGCGCGTCCGCCCGAGAGACCGGATGCGATTCCGCCGGGACTGACCCGCTGGCGCCAGCGGGTGCGTTCTGCTGGCGGTCCGGACGGAACCGCCCACGATCGATTCGCGCGCCACCGCCAGCGGGCGAAGCCCGAGCCGTGTCACGCGTGGGTCAATCGTACCAGAGGCGGTGGTCTGCCTGGTTGAATCGCCGACCGGCGCCGTCGGGTAGCTTGGTCCCGATGGCTGTCGCAGCCCCGCCGGTCCGCCGCGCGTGGACCTATCTCCAGGAGCGGTTTCCGCTCTTCGCCCACGGGCCCCTCGTGCTCGCGTTCGCGGGAGGGGTCGCCTGTGCGTCCGCAGCGCTACGCGGTGCCGAAGGGCCCGGGTGGGCGGTGGTCGCCGTGGCGTTCATCGTCGCCCTGGGCGCCTTCTTCCAGCTCCGCGTCGCCGACGAATGGAAAGACGCTGACGAGGACCGCCGTTTTCGTCCCGAGCGACCCGTGCCTCGTGGCCTCGTCACGCTGCGCCAGCTGGCGATGGCGGGCCTCGGTGTCGCCGTGGTGCAAGTCGGCGTGTGCATCTGGCTCGACGCCCGACTGCTAATCCCGCTGGCGATGATTTGGGGCTTCGGCGCGCTGATGACGGTCGAGTTCGGCGTCCGAGACTGGCTCCACGAGCGCCCGGCGGCGACGCTGCTCAGCCATGCGCCCATCGTCCCCGTCATCGACTTCTTTTCTGTCTCCTGTGACGTACTGGGGAATGGTGCAGACTACCCGGATGGCACCGTCTGGCTGGTGGCCGTCAGCCTCGTCGGTGGCATGGTGGTGGAGGTCGGCCGAAAGGTGTGGGCATCGGCTGACGAGCGCGAGGGCGTATACACGTACTCCGCCGTGTGGGGGCAGCGCCGGGCGCTGGGCGTGTGGGCAGCGGTGATTCTCCTGTCCGCGATTTTCGGAGCCACCATGCTCGGCTACATCCCAGACACTCGCGTACTCCAGCTGGCGCTGATCGTCGGCGGCATCGCGACGCTCGCACTCGGTTTCCTGGCGCTTCGCGGCGACCGGCCCGGCGCGGGGAGCCGACTGGAGACGCTGTCGGGTGTCTGGACTCTCGGGCTGTACGCAACACTCGGGCCGATCGCCCTGCTGCTGACATGATGGATCCCACGACCGAAACCGTCGCCCCGGCCGCCAGCAGCATCGGCCCCGAGGGGTACGCCGATGCCTCGCGCGACGTGTGGGGCGGCAAAGGAGCGGCGCTCGCCCGGCTGGCAAACGAGTTCCCTGTGCCTCCGCTGGCGGTGATTCCTCCTGCCGTCGCGGATGACGATCTCGATGCCGCGGTCGAGCATGCGCTGGCGATGCTGGCGCACCCGTCGTTCGTCGCGGTGCGCTCCTCAGCACGCGACGAAGACGGCGCTGACGACTCGTTTGCGGGAACGCTCGACTCGTTTCTGTTCATTCCGCCAGCGGACGTCGCACGACGTGTCCGCGAGGTTCGAGCCTCGTCTCAGGCCGAGCGCGTCCAGGCCTACCGCTCCGCTCGCGGGCTGGACGGTGCGATGCCCACGCCAGCGGTTCTCATCCAGACCCTCGTCGATGCCGATATCGCGGGCGTCGCGTTCAGCGCGGACCCGGTGTCCGGAGCCGACGTCGCGGTGGTCTCGGCGGTTCGTGGCCTCGGCTCCGCACTGGTCGATGGCCGCGCCGAGGGCGACACCGTGCGCGTCGCGCGCGACGGGAGTGTCCGCCAGCGAAACTCGGCGACGCAGGTCGTGGCCGACCGCTACAGTGCCGACGCGGGAGGCGTCACTGAAGTCGAGGAGAGTACAGGTGGCCCGGTGCTGTCGGACGAGGATGCCGCTCGCGTCGCCGCGCTGGCGGTCCGCGTGGCCGAGACCGAGGGCTCCCCTCAGGACATCGAGTGGGCCATCGCCGACGGGGAGCTGTGGCTCCTCCAGGCGCGGCCCATCACGACGCTCGGGGGCGCCAGCGGGACGCTGCGTCTATGGGACAACGCCAACATCGTCGAGAGCTACGCTGGCGTCACGACGCCGCTCACGTTTTCGTTCGCCCGACGGGCCTACACCGCGGTCTACCGCACGTTCTGCCAGATCCTCCGCGTACCCGGTCACCGAATTGAGGCGGAGAGCGAGACGTTCGAGCAGATGATCGGGCTCATCCGCGGGCGGGTGTACTACAACCTCCGCTCGTGGTACCGCGTGCTGGCGCTGCTGCCGGGCTATCGCCTCAACGCGGGACTCATGGAGGGCATGATGGGCGCACGCGAGATCGCGCCCGAGCTCCGGCCCGAGCCCCCGACCTCTGGACGAATCGCCGATGCCCTCGCCCTCGTCCGAATGGTCGTCGGGCTGATCGTGGCATACGTGCGTCTGCCTGGGATGCGGCGCCGGTTCTTGGCGCGGGTGGAGGGTACGCTCACGAGCACGCGCGTCGAGGCCGATGCCAGCCTGGACGCGCTCGCAGAGGCGTACACGCGCATCGACGCGCGCCTGCTGAAGCACTGGGACGCGCCGCTCGTCAACGACTTCTTCGCCATGATCTGGTTCGGGCTCGCCAACCGTGCCGCGGAGGCCTGGATCGGGCCGGGAGCCATCGGGGGCCTGCTGGCGGGCGACGGCGAGGTCGTCTCCGCTGAGCCTGCGCGTCGCATCGACCAGATGGCGGGTCTCGTCGATGAGCCCCTGGCGGAGGTCCTGATGACGGGCGCGCCGGACGCGGCCCGGGATGCGGTCGCTGGCCACCCACCGCTGGCGGAAACCGTAGCTGCCTATGTCGACCGGTTCGGGGACCGCTGCCTAGAAGAGCTCAAGCTGGAGAGCCCGACCCTCGCCGACGATCCGCTCCCGCTGCTGCGCGCCATCGGGGCCCGCGCGCGAACCCCAGAGTCGACGGCAGATCCGGGGCGCCAGCGGGCCGAGGCCGAAGCGCAGGCGGCGGACGCGTTGCGCGGTCACCCGATCCGGCGGCTGGCGTTCGGCCTCCTCTTGCGGCAAGCCCGGGGTCGCGTGCGCGACCGCGAGAACCTCCGCTTCGAGCGCACCCGTGTGTTCGGACGTGCCCGACGTCTCGTCGTGGCCATGGGCGAGCGACTCGCGGAGGCGCGACGGCTGGATGAGCCTCGCGATGTGTTCTATCTGGAGATCGACGAGTTGCTCGGCCTGGCCCGGGGCACGGCGTCCACGCACGACGCCAGCGGACTGGTCGCCACGCGCCGTGCCGAGTTCGAGCGCTACCGGACCGAGGCGGCCCCGCCGGACCGGTTCACCACGCGCGGCCCGGTGGCCACGGCACCCTTGGTCCCAGACGTGGCACCCATAGAGTCCGCCAGCGGGGACGTGCGCGACGGGCTCGGTTGCTGTGCCGGCGTCGTCGAGGGCTCGGTGCGCGTCGTCCGCGACCCGCGCGGCGTGGAGCTGGCCCCCGGAACCATCCTGGTGGCCGAGCGGACCGACCCCGGATGGGTGCTGCTCTTCCCGGCATGCGCCGGTCTCGTGGTCGAGCGCGGCAGCCTTCTGTCCCACTCGGCCATCGTGGCGCGTGAACTCGGGATCCCGGCGGCGGTCTCTGTTCCAGGCGCGACGAGCTGGCTCGCCGACGGCGACCGCGTCCGCCTCGACGGAGCCACCGGCCGTGTCGAACGGATCGATGGGTGACCGCGGCCCGCTGGCGAGGCACCTCCTCGATGCGATCCGGCTGAACCGCAGCCGCCGGGCGTACTACCACCGGCTGGGCGGCACGCGCGCGCTGTGGCTCTCGCGCGCCCTCGTAGGTGCCGAGCGGTCGCTGCTTCCGACCGCGGCTGCGCTGGACGCCTGGGCGAGTCGGTTTCGGGTCCCCATCCTCTCGGCCGAACTGGTCGATATGGCTGAGGCGCCTTCGATGGACCGCCCACTGCCCGTGCTCGTAAGGCCGGAGGAAGACACCGCCGGGGAGGGTTCCGTGGCCGACGTTCGCCGCTGCGCTTCTCGTGGGGACCTGCCCGGAGCGGCCGACGCGCTCGATGCCGTGGTCGCATCGATTCGCCAGTCCGCGAGCCGGTTGGGGCGCCAGCAGGCGCTCTCACTCCATGTCGCCGAGTCGGCGCGGCTGATGGCGCGGCGCGGCGCAGCGTATGCGCGCCAGACCGATGGGGCCACGCGCGGATTGTCCCGGGCACTGGTCCTCGGCCACCTGGGTCTCCTCCCGGTCGCGTCGAGACTCGACCGGCTGGCGGCTCCCCTCCATGCCCGCGGCGTGGGCATCTTCGTCAACGACCTGCCGCCGATCCCCGATGTCTGAGTCCGTCCTCCGCTACGCCCAGGTGTGGGAAGACGCCGACGTGCTTGCGGAGGCCTTGGACGTGTCGCCTGGTGACCGCGTGCTCTCGATCGGCTCCGCTGGCGACAACGCGCTGGCGCTGCTCCTCGACGACCCCGACGAGGTCGTTGCCGTGGACCTCAACCCGACCCAGATCGCGGCGCTGTCACTTCGCGTGGCTGCGTTCCGAACGCTCACGCACGCCGAGCTGCTGGAGCTGGTGGGGTCGACCGAGAGCACGCGGCGTGAGCAGTTGTACGCGGCGTGCCGTCCCGCTCTCGATGCCGAGGCACAGCACTATTGGGACCGCCGGTCCGAGGCCATCGTCCAGGGGATTGGGGGCGCCGGGTCTTTCGAGCGCTTCTTCGCCCTGTTCCGCCGCTGGATCGTTCCGCTGGCGCACCCGCGCCGTCGCGTCGAGCGACTGCTGTCTGGCGGTCCGTCTGCCGAGGAACGGCTGGCGTGGTACGACGCGCAGTGGGATACGCGCCGCTGGCGGCTACTCTTTACCGGGGCGACCTCGCGCGCCGTGCTCGGCCGAGCACGGTACTCGACAGCCTTCAGCCAGGTCGAGGGTGGCATCGCCGAGGTGCTGTTGGAGACCGTCCGCCGGGCGTCCACGGCGACAGATCCGACGGAGAATGCCTACCTCCAGTGGGTGATGACGGGAACG
>JBCDLV010000061.1:0-14097 GCA_038744895.1 Bacteroidota bacterium
ATCGCCAGCCGTTCAGTTTCCCATGTCCCATTTCCCATTTCCCATTTCCCATTTCCCATTTCCCATTTCCCATTTCCCATTTCCCATTTCCCATTTCCCATTTCCCATTTCCCATTTCCCATTTCCCATTTCCCATTTCCCATTTCCCATGCGCCTCGTCCTCGCCACCCGCAACCCTGGAAAGGTCACCGAACTCGCGGCCCGACTCGACGGCCTCGGTGTCGACCTCGTGACGGCTGCTGAAACTGGAGCGCCCGAGGTGGAGGAGGATGCCGAGACGCTGCGTGGCAACGCGGAGAAAAAAGCACGCGCGCTGTTCGACCACACCGGCTTGCCGTCCCTGGCCGACGACACGGGCTTGGAGGTGGACGCCCTCGACGGAGCGCCCGGCGTTCGCTCCGCTCGCTACGCCGGCCCGGACGCGACCGACCTCGACAACCGCCGCCGCCTGCTGGCGGCCCTCGACGTCCGTACCGATCGGTCCGCTCGCTTCCGCACGGCCCTCGCCTACGTCGATGCCAACGGGGTCCGGTTCTTCGACGGCGTCTGCGAGGGCACGATCACGACAGCCGAAGTGGGCGACGGCGGGTTCGGCTACGACGCCATCTTCGAGCCCGCTGGCGCCGACGGGCGCACGTTCGCCCAGATGGGCAAGGCCGAGAAAAACGAGATCAGCCACCGAGGCCGGGCGCTGGACGCCTTCGCTCGGTGGCTGGGTGACCGCGCCGAGCGCGGCCGGCCGTAGCCGCTGCTACCGGACGGCTACGAATTGGTCGTCGATGCGGAGCGCCCCGATCCGCCCGTCGGCCTCGCGCTCGAACGTGATCTCCACGCCAGCCGCCTCGAACGTGTCCCCGCCAGCGGGGCGGACGCTCCCGAGGGCGACAGGCCCCAGGCCGCTCGTGATGGTGAGGAGACGGTCGCGCCCGTCCCAGACGAACGATGCCCATGCGATCTCCGATGCCGACCGAATCTGGACGAGCGTGACCTCGTGGCCACTGGGCTGCTGGAACGTGCCGACGACCCCGCTGGCGGTCACCTCACCGAGCTGCCGGAGCAGCGCCGAGCGGTACCGGCCGAAGCTCTCGGCCGCAACGTCTTGGCGACCCGTGCGAACCCATGTGACGACCGATGCGAGGTCTCCGTCGAGCCAAGCATCCAGGAGAGAGGCCGCCCGGGCGTCGGTTGCGGATGCAGGCGCGAACGCCGCAAGCCGCGCCGCGATGGGTGCGCCGCGTACGATCAGGTCCAGCCCTTCGTCGCCGTCACTGACTTCGATCGTACCCCCATCGGTCACGTACTGACCGGCATAGGTCGAGAGGACTGCCGAACTCGGAACAGCCTCGACGGGAGCGCTGACGTATCGCGTTTGTGATGACGCGGCGGCTGCGAAGACGAGGAGCGCGAGAGTGGCGAGGCGAGTCATGGCAGGAGGCGAACGGGTGTGGCTCCACGTTCGGGACTCCACGTCCCACGGTTGTCACCGCCTCGCGACGGATCGTCACGGGCTGGCACGAGACCGTCACCGGATGTCACCGGCCGCCGTCGACGTGCCGCGACAGGCGCTCGTCGTAGGTCGCCGCCGTCATCAAACCCACGGGTCCCAGGTGAATGCCACCGTCGATTCCACCGTCGTAGACACGCACGGCGATGGTGTTCACGCCAGCGGAGAGGAGCCCGCGGGGCACGGGGTAGGCCCGCTCCTGGAGCCACTCGTCGCCCCGGACCCGCTGGCGGTCGAGGTCGCCGGTCTGCCCGACCGCGACCCCGTTGACAAAGGCCTGGTCGAGGTCGTCGATCGCTCCGAGCACGAGCATCAGGTCCGCCTCCAGGTCCGATGCACTGAGGGACGTGGACGTCCGGTACCATGCGTACCCGTCGACCCCTGCGAATCCCTGCCCTTCCCACGTTCCCGGCACGCGCAGCGTGTCCCAGGGAAGGCCGGAACCCGGGCCGGCGCGAGCAGGGTGATCGTCGACGGAGAACAGCCAGTCTCCCGAGAGGTCGGCGACGAACGGAACGGCGTCGGAAGTCCCCGCCGCCGGGACAGCCAGCGCGACGAGGCCCGTCAGGATGCCGCCCTCGCGTCCGTCGTCGTACACGCGAACGGTGATGGTGTGCGTCGAGTCGGGGTGCAGAAGATCCGGAGGGACCGGGTAGGCGCGCTCCTCATAGAATCCCGTTGCGTAGGAGGGAGGCATGCGGCCCCCGCGGCCGAGGTAGACGCCGTCGATCCAGACCTCGTCGGCATCGTCGATCTGTCCCAAGAGGAGGTGCGCGCGCTCGGAGACGGCTCGCTTGGCATCATCGCCGTCGAGGGTGAACGTCCGCCGGTACCAGCCGAATCCGTCGTAGCCGAAGTAGCCCTCGTCCTCCCACGCCGAGGGAACCATCATCGTATCCCAGCCCTCCGCTGGCGGGCCGGACTGTCGCCAGCGGGCGCGGTCCCCGATGCGGAAGTCCCACGTGCCCGACAGGTCCAGAATCACGTCCCAGTCGGCAGGCGAGGACCGGTGGCCGAGATCGTGCACGATCACCGGCGCGGTCGGCGCACGCGGTGTACCGTCGGTGCAAGCCGGCAGCGCCCCGAGGGCCGCCGCCACACCGAGGCCCGCCAGCAGGGAAGACGCCCTCGTCATGGCAGAAACTTGTAGCCGACGCCGTGCACGGTCACGAAGTGGCGCGGGCGGGCAGGGTCGGGCTCTGCCTTCTGGCGCAGCTTGAGCACGAAGTTGTCGACCGTGCGCGCGGTCGGAGCCACGCCGTCGCCCCAGACCTCCTCCAGGAGTTGATCCCGTGAGACGACCTCCCCGGGGTGGGCGGCGAAGTGACGAAGAACCTCGGCTTCGAGGTGCGTCATCGGAACCGGCGCACCGTCGACCGTGGCTTCGTAGCTGCCGAGGTCGAGGCGCAGGCGGCCCACTTCGACGATGTCGCTGATCTGGGCATCTTCGGCGCGTCGGAGCACCGCGCGGACGCGGGCCAGCAGTTCGCCCAGCCCGAATGGCTTCGTCACGTAGTCGTCGGCGCCGAGTTCGAGGCCGCGGACGGCGTCGTACTCCTCGCCTTTGGCCGTCAGCATGATGATGGGCGTGCGAACGCCAGCGGAGCGGGCCTCGCGCAACACCTCGAACCCAGACCGCTTGGGCATCATCACGTCGAGAAGGACGAGACGGTACGTGCCGGCGAGCAGCTTGGAGAGACCGGCCTCCCCGTCGGCGGCCTCGTCCACGACGTAGCCCTCGAACTCCAGGTTGTCGCGGAGCCCGTCGCGCATGGCGCGCTCGTCGTCGACGATGAGGATGGGGTCAGGCATGAGTAGGAATCGCGAGTTGAAAGACACTCCCGCCGCCATCGCGGGCGTGAACGGATGCCGCCCCGCCGTGCGACACGGCGATGCGCTGCACGAGGGCGAGCCCGAGTCCTGTCCCCTTCGCCGTGTGGACGAGGCCATCGGGGCTGTCCGGTTGGAGGCGGACGAACGGCTCGAAGACCCGCTGGCGCTCGCCCTCGGCGATGCCGGGACCGCGGTCGGAGACGCGCACGAGGGCGCCGTTCGCGGCAGGCCGAGTCGACACCTCGATGTCTCCGCCGCCGTACTTGACGGCGTTGTCGATGAGGTTGACGAGCGCCTCGGAGAGGAGGTCGGGGTCGCCCTGGACCGAGGGGACATCGGCGAGGTCCAGCCGGAGCGTGCCGCCGTCGCGCTCGACGACGGGCCGGTAGCGCTCGCCGATCTCGGCCGCCAGTTGGGACAGGTCGACCGGCTTTCGGGTGACGCTCACCGTGCCCCGCTCGAAGCGGTTGACGTGGAGCACGTTCTCCACCAGGCGGCTCAGGCGCTCGCTCTCGGCCACGATGGTGTCGTAGTAGCGCGGCTTGCGCTCGTCCTTGACGCGGCCCTGGGCGAGTGACTCGGCATACATCCGGATGAGCGCCAGCGGGGTTCGTAACTCGTGGCTCACGTTCGAGACGAAGTCCTCGCGTAGGCGTGCCACTTCGACCTCGCGCCGCACGCCGCGCCACGCGAACAGGGCGCCCGCGGCCAGGATGAGGCTCACGCCGCCGAACAGCCCGAGGCTCTGGAGGACGCGCCGGCGAAGTGTGGCCTCCACCGATCCCTCACCGACGCGCGCACCTACCGTGTGCTCGGGAAGCAGCCAGAGCGGTCGCTCCCGCTCGATGTCGGCGGCTACCATGCTCGCCGTCGATGCGATGGGGGCTTCCTGGCCGTCGACGAACACGCCGAGGTCGACCCCGCCCTGGGCCACGTCGCGCAGCTTGGGCATCACGACGTCCGCGACGAACGGGCCGGGGTCGAGGACCATCGCCAGCAGGCGCGGTGCGTCGTTTGGACGCGGCCCCTCAGCGACGAACACGAGCGCCAGCCCGCCGTCGACGGCGACAGGCTCCAGCCTGCGGTAGCCGGCCTCGCGCTGGTCGAGCAGCAGGCGGATGCGCTCGACCGGAAACACGGCGCCTAAGTCGAACCGGGGGGCGACGTCGATGCCTGTGGTGTCCTCTTCGGAGCGCAGATCGGCAGGCACCGGGCTTCCCAGCGAGGCCATAGACCCGAGCGCGGTGTCGGCCTCGACCGCGTAGCGCACCGCTGGCGTGGCGTCGAGGAACCCCGACGCGCTTTCGACGCCGTCGTCGGCGGCCCGCGTGAGCCGGTCGGCCCAGAGCGAGGCCGTGTCCCAGGCGTCCTGGTTGACGGAGAAGAGGAGCCCGTCGAGCTGCTCGTCGCGGATCTGCGCCAGCTGGCGCTCGCTCTCGCCCTGGATGCGGCTTTGCAGCAGCGCGAAGGCCCCCGCAGGCACGATGGCGAGCGCGAGGAGCGCGATCGCCAGCCGACGGAGGGGACGGGAGGGTGCGGGCATCGACAGAAGCTAGAATGGGCCTGCGCGTGCCCTGTCAGTGCATCCGCATGGGTTGTCATCAAATGTCACGGCGCCAGCGGTCGGGGACGTGCCGTCGCCAGCGGGCCGGCCGAGCCTCACGCTCCGGCCGGGCCTCCGCTGGCGTCGCCCGCTGGCGTCGGCCACTGGCGCCGGGAGCCGCCGGCAGGCCATTTTGCCCGCACCCCGCACCCCGCACCCCGCACCCCGCACCCCGTACCCCGTACCCCGTACCCCGTACCCATGATCGCCCTCGTTCAGCGCGTCTCGTCTGCAAGTGTTCGCGTGGACGGGGAGGTCGTCGGCGACGTCGGGCATGGCCTTCTCGTCCTGCTCGGCGTCGTCAAGGGAGACACCCGGGCGGAGGCTGACTGGCTGGCCGACAAGCTGGCGCGGCTTCGGATCTTCCGCGACGGCGACGGGCGCATGAACCGGTCGGTCGTGGACGTGGGCGGTGGCGCGCTGGTCGTGAGCCAGTTCACGCTAGCGGGAGACGTCCGCAAGGGGACCCGGCCGAGCTACGACAAGGCCGCTCGGCCAGAGGTCGCGAAACCACTCTACGAAGCGTTCGCCGCCCAACTGGCGGAGCACATCGGCACCCCGGTGGCCACCGGGGTGTTCGGCGCCACGATGGAGGTGTCGCTCGTCAACGACGGTCCGGTGACGCTCTGGGTCGATCGTGCGCCGCCGTCCTGACGCGACCCGTCGCCGCCAGCGGAGCGATCTTCCGCCCGGCTACACTCTATCCCCCGGTATATGCGTCTCGCCGCGCTTTGTCTCCTCCTGCCTGCGCTCGCAGTGGCCCAGACTCGCTACGTCGCCACCGGCGCGACCGTCTACACCGTCGACGACACACAGCCGATTGCGGAGGCGTTCGCCGTCGAAGACGGCCGGTTTGTGGCGGTCGGGTCCGAGGCGGAGATCCTGGACCAGTACACCGATTGGCCCCGTCTCGACCTGGACGGGCACACGGTCGTCCCCGGGCTGATCGATGCCCACGCGCACCTGATGGGGCTCGGCGAGGCGCTTCTCTCTGCGGATCTGGTCGGGACTGCGTCCAAGGCCGAGATCGTCGAGCGCCTGGTGGCCTTCGCGGCCGACCTCCCGGACGGGGCCTGGGTCACGGGGCGCGGATGGGACCAGAACGACTGGGGCGGAGACGGGGCCTTTCCTACCCGCGCCGACCTCGACGACGCATTCCCGGACCGCCCGGTCTGGCTGGGTCGCGTCGACGGGCATGCGGCCTGGGGCAACACAGCGGCGCTCCGTGCGGCCGGCATCGATCCGGACGCGCCCGCGCCAGCGGACCCGGAGGGCGGAGCGGTCATCCGCGACGCCGATGGACGGCCGACAGGCGTTTTCGTCGATGCGGCCGAGGCGTACGTCGCGCGCGCCATTCCACCTCCGGATGATGCGTTTGCTACTGAGGCGCTGACGAGGGCGCTCCAGGAGACCGCCCGGCACGGGCTTACGGGCGTCCACGAGGCAGGCATGCCTCTCTCGGTCTTCCCGCTCTACCGCGGGTTCGCCGCCAGCGGACGGTTCCCGATCCGCAACTACGTCATGATCCAGCCCGCCGAGGTGGGGGCGTTCTGCGAGCAGTACCCGGACGGCATCGGCGACGACCGCGTGATCGTCCGCTCGGTCAAGGTCTACGCCGACGGCGCCCTCGGCAGTCGCGGCGCTGCCCTGCTGGCGGAGTACGCCGACGACGCTGGAAACGTCGGTCTTCTGTTCCAGGATGGCAACGCGCTCATGGCGACGGTCCACGCGGCCATGTCATGCGGGCTTCAGGTGAACACGCACGCCATCGGCGACCGCGCCAACCGTGCCGTGCTGGACGCCTACGAGGCTGCCATGGAGGCGACGGGCGGCGGACCCGGACGCCACCGCATCGAGCACTCGCAGATCCTCGCCCTCGACGACATCGACCGGTTCGCGCGTCTCGGCGTGATCGCGTCCGTCCAGCCGACGCACGCGACCAGCGACATGCCCTGGGCCGGTGAGCGCCTCGGCGACGACCGGCTGGTGGGAGCCTACGCGTGGCGCCGACTCCTGGACAGCGGAGCTCGCCTCGCCCTCGGGAGCGACTTCCCGGTCGAGCGTGTGTCCCCGCTGCTGGGCTTCTACGCGGCCGTCACGCGCCAGGACGCCACCGGGATGCCCGCTGGCGGGTGGTACGGCAACCAGGTGCTGACGCGTGCCGAGGCGCTGCGCGGGTTCACCCTGGACGCCGCCTATGCGGCATTCATGGAAGACGACGTTGGCAGCATCGAGGTCGGCAAGCACGCCGACTTTGTGGTGCTGTCCCAGGACCTCATGATAGTCCCTCCGGAAGAGATCCTGGCGACCGAAGTCGTGGCGACCTACCTCGACGGCGCGGCGGTGTACGAGAGGTAGCGGTCGCGTCGGCGTTTGTGCAGGAGCCCTGCGGACGTTCTGCCTCTCGCGACGTGTCCCGCGGGTGAAGTCGACTGGTCCGCCGGGCAGAAAGGTGCCGGCCTAGCTTCAGGCGGCTCCCTGCTTTCAGATGCGTCGCCTCCTCGTCTTCGCCTGCGCGCTCTCACTCGCAGCCTGTTTCTCTTCCGAGGAGGCGCCAGCGGATCCTGCTGGCGAGCAGGTCCCCACGGCGAGTACCGACGACGAACGTCCCGCGAGCTCCGAGACGCCTGCTGCGCGGACGCCAGCGGAGCGAGAAGAGACCGCGCCAGCTGTGGACGGGAGCTTCTCTGCGGAGTCCGCCGCAGCTGCCATCGAGGGCCGCTGGCGGTCGACCGACGATCCGAACATGGTCGTGGAGATCGGTCGCGACTCGTTTGCGGAGTTCTACGCAGGAGAGCCCCTCCCGTCGGGTCGCATCGCATTTGCCCAGGCGTGCCCGGATGGGACGACCGGGGAGTTCGTGTTTCTCCTGTCAAGCCCTGACGCCGAGCGGATGTGCTTCGTCGTCGTGGAGAGTGGCGACGATCGGTTGTGGTACGCGCTATCCGGTGGTACCGGCAACACCCTCTCCTTCGTCCGAGCGGAGTAGACCTGCTGGCGTTCCCGCTGGCAGAGCGGTGGACACGCGGCGGACAGACGGTGCCGGCACGCCCACCTGCATCTCGTCGCCAGCAGGCCACAACGAAACGCCCCCGCTTCGGCCGTTGCACCGAAGCGGGGGCGATGGGGCCAGGAGGCCCAGTCGGCCGGCGTGTGGTGGGGATGGGCGCCGGCCTCGGACGGTTGGAGCGGCTCACAAACTCCGCCCGTCCGTGTGTCAATGCACATCGCCAATCGGTGCTCATGGGAGTGCCTCCCGGCGATGACCCAATGTGCGCACGCGGCGACCTGAAACCGTGTGGAAGGGGTACGGCCCGTCTGAGGGTTTCCTGAGGGAGGGTCGAATTGCCGCGTCGCGGCGCCATTTCGAGGCCGAGAACGCCGGTGGCCCGGGGGCAACGCGCAGGAATCCGTATTCTCTCGGCACCAGCGTACAGTGGGCGCACGACGAGGGAATGCCGCCGCGTTGACATCCCGACCCAACCTGTCGCGCGAGGGTACCCTGGTTCCCAACAACTCCATGACTCCGGCTCAAGCGGCCGACCAGCCGACGGTCACAGATCCTTTTCGAGTGGGCGATTGGCTCGCCGAGCCGATGGCCAACCGCCTGACGCAAGGAGCAACTGTGCACCGCGTCGAGCCGAAGGTCATGGAGGTGCTGGCTGCCATGGCCGCGCGCCCCGGTGAGACCATCACCAAGGACGAGTTCATGGCCGAGGTCTGGACCGGCACCATCGTCACGGACGATGTGCTGGCCCGCTGCATCTCGGAGCTCCGGAAGGCGCTCGGCGACAAAGCCCGAAACCCGCGCTACGTCGAGACCATCCGCAAGCGGGGCTACCGCCTGATCGCAGACGTCGACCTGGACCCTGACACCAGTTCGCCTCCCTCGACAAACGGCGCTACCGCGATGGTGCCGATCACGGGCCTCGACGTGCGGCGGCCGGTGCTGCCGGCGCGCCAGCGGCCCGCCATGCTGGGGTGGGCCCTGGTGGCCCTGGCGGTCGTCGCGGTCGGGTCTGTCATCGCGTACCGCGCAGGCGTGTCGGGCGTGCGCCCGCTCTCCTCCACGCCCATCACGAGCTATCCCGGCGACGAGCGAGACCCCGACCTGTCTCCCGACGGCGGGCGCGTGGCATTCGCCTGGGACGGTGGCGAGCCGGGAGCCGTGGAGCCACAGTTCGACGTGTATGTCCAGGTGGCTGGCGGCGGCGCCCCTATCCGCCTGACAACGCACCCGGCCGACGAGCGAAGCCCCGCCTGGAGCCCCGACGGAGATCGCGTGGCCTACGTGCGCTGCGCGCAGGGTGGCGAGTGCAGCGTGCACGTCGTCGACGCGGAAGGCGGGCCGGAGCGGACGCTCCTGGAGTCGTCCCAGCTCGCCATCGCGGACCTCGTCTGGAGCCCTGACGGGCGCCAGCTGGCGTTCTCGGGCCGGCGCGGTCGCCAAGGCGCCTTCGGACTCTACCTGCTTCCCTTGGATGGCTCGACGCCCAAGGAGCTCACGTCTGAGGCCGCATCGTACCCCGGCGACCTCGATCCCGCCTTCTCGCCGGACGGGCAGTCGCTGGCGTTCGTGCGAACGGCCCTGGACGGGCGCCAGGACGTGGCCGTCGTCACGGTCAGCGGCGGACGCGTGCAGAGACTCGCGCGGGAGCAGAAGGGCATCACAGGCCTCGACTGGACGCCAGACGGCCGCGAGGTGGTCTACGCCGCCAACCGAGACGGCGCGGCTGGACTCTGGCGCGTGGGCCTGGACGGCAAGGACCCGCGCTGGGTGGCCCTGGGCGCCGACGGCGGAGAGATCGCCGGCCCATCCGTCGGGCGGAACGGCGGCGTCGCCTTCGCCCGCCAGCTGGTTCGCTCGCAGATCGTGACCGTCGAGGCCGGCGCGGCAGACCTGCTGGCGTCGGTGCGGCCCATTCTGCCCTCGACGCGCGACGACCGCCAGCCAGACGTGGCGCCGGACGGGAGCCAGGTGGCCTTCGTCTCGACGCGCTCGGGGAGCCACGAGGTTTGGATCTCGGGTCCCGACGGCGCCGATCCGCAGCGGCTCACCTCCTTCGGGGGTGCGCGCGTAAGCGGGCCCGAGTGGAGCCCGGACGGCCAACGCATCGTGGTCTCTTCCCGCGCCGACGGCGACGCCGACGTCTTCGTAATCCTCCCGAGCGGGGAGGTCCGCCAGATCACCGACAGCGATGCCGACGACGTGGCGCCCTCGTGGTCTGCGGACGGCCAGTGGCTCTACTTCGCCTCGGACCGCGGCGAGCAGTGGCAGATCTACCGCGTGCCCGCCGGCGGAGGCACGCCGGAAGCGGTCACTGTGCGTGGCGGTGTCGCGGCGGCCGAGGCGCCTGGCGGCGGCCTCCTCGTGGTTCGCCCCGACCAGCGGGGGCTGTTCCTCCTTCCCGTCGTGGAGGGTGAGATCCGAGACGTCCGGTCGCGCCGTCTCCAGGTCAACCTGTCGCCGGCGGACTGGGCCAACTGGACCATCCGCGACGGCAGCGTCTACGCCCTCGAACGCCGGTTCGACCGCGAGGCATCGGTCGTGCGTATCGACCCCGCCAGCGGAGATCGCCAGCGGCTGGCCGCCGTCGCCGACGTACCGGAGGACTCCGGCTTGGGCGTCTTCCCCGGTGGCCGCCTGCTGCTCTCGCGCCAGGAGCGAGCCGACAGCGACGTCATGCTGGTCGCCGACTTCCGATAGGGGTACCGCTGGCGCCCGCGGCCGGGCGTCTGCATCTTCGAGGCTCTCCCTCAGCCCTCCGATGGTATTCGGTTCGATTCCCTGGTACGTCGTGATGTTGATGGCCGGCATCGCCGTGGGCGTTGCCATCGGAATCGCGCAGACGATCTTCCGCAAGGACGAGTGAGCGGCGGCCTCGTCGACCGGTTCGGCCGCCCGCACACGTACCTTCGCCTGGGGCTCACGGAGCGATGCAACCTGCGCTGCGTCTACTGCATGCCCGAGGCCATGGCCGCGACCCCGACGCGGCGCCAGCTGGCAGCCGACGAGGCCGTGCGCGTGACCAGGGTCCTGGTCGAGGCCGGTGTAGAGAAGGTGCGGCTGACGGGCGGGGAGCCGCTCGTGCGCAAGGACGCGGTCGAGGTGGCCGCAGCCATCGGGCGGCTGCCTGGCCTCCGCTCGCTGGCCATGACCACGAACGGGTTACTCCTGGAGGACCGACTGAGCGATCTCGTGCGCGGGGGGCTCACCGATCTCACGGTGTCGCTCGATACGCTGCGCGCAGACCGATTCCGGTCCATCACGCGGCGGCCGGGTCTCGACCGTGTGCTGGCAGCCCTGGACGCGGCGCTCCGCGCCGGATTCGGCACATGCCGAGGCACGCTCAAGGTGAACGTGGTCGTCATGCGCGGCGTCAACGACGACGAGGTCTCGGACTTCGCCGCCTGGGCTGCTCGGGAGCCCATCGAGGTCCGCTTCATCGAGACGATGCCCTTCGCAGGGATCGGCTGGACCGCCGATCAACTCGTGCCCTTCGCTGAGGTCCGCTCTCGCATCGAGGGCGTGCTGGGCCCGCTGGCGTCGTGCGACGACAGTCCGCACTCGACGGCGCAGACGTTCCGCCAGCGGGGGTGGCGCGGACGCGTCGGGTTCGTGGCGACGATGACGGCCCCGTTCTGCGCCGGGTGCAACCGGCTCCGCGTTACAGCTGATGGGGCGCTCCAGACGTGCCTCTTCGGGGCGCCCGCGTTCAGCCTCCGGGATGCCATGCGGGAGGGCGCAGACGACGCGGAACTGCTCGCGGGCGTGCGCCAGGCGCTCGCGGGTAAACACGCGGCGCATGCGGGCCTCGACCTGTTCCAGGCGAGTGCTGCCCGCCCCATGGTGGCCCTCGGTGGCTGAGACAGGCGCCAGCGGGCGGAGCAGTCATGCGCTGGCCACCGGGTGCCCGCTGGCGATGGGCAGGGTAGCGCGACACGATGGGCGCGTCGCTATTCCCATTGCCTACTGCCCATCGCCCATCTCCCCAACCTCCTCCTCACGTTTGCAGCACGCCGACGCGGAACGGCGCCATCTCAGGGTTGTGGTCTGCCATCTCCAGGCCGGTCGCCAGCCAGGCTCGTGTCTCCCGCGGGTCGATGATGGCATCGATCCAGAGCCGCGCAGCGGCGTAGATGGGCGAGGTCTGCTCGGCGTACCGGCGCTCGATCTCGTCCAGCCTCGCCGTGCGGTCGGCGTCGGAGAGCTCGATGCCCTGCTTGGTGAGCTTCCGCTCCTCGATGGAAAGCAGGGTTTTGGCGGCTTGGCTTCCGCCCATGACGGCGATCTGGGCCGTCGGCCAGGCCAGCATGAGGCGCGGGTCGTACGCGCGGCCGTTCAGCGCGTAGTTGGCCGCCCCGAACGAGTTGCCCACGACCACGGTAAACGTCGGGACGACCGAGTTGGCGACGGCGTTGACCAGCTTAGCGCCATCCTTGATGATGCCGCCCTGCTCTGCCCGCGTGCCCACCATGAACCCGGTGGCGTCTTGGACGAACAGGATCGGGATCCGCTTCTGGTTGCACTGGAGCACGAACCGCGCCGCCTTGTCCGCGGCGTCGCCGTAGATGACGCCGCCGATCTGCATCTCGGACGCCTTGCCCTTGGGCGCCTTGGCGCGGACCACCTGGCGCTGGCTGGCCACGATCCCGACGCTCCACCCGTCGATCCGGGCGTAGCCACACACGAGCGTCTGCCCGTACCCGGCCTTGACCTCCACCCAACTCTCCGCGTCGACGATGCGCGCCAGCAGCTGGCGCGTGTCGTAGGGCTGCTGGCGGCTCTCGGGAAAGACGCCGAGGATCCCGTCTGGGTCGAACGCGGGCTCGTTAGGTTCGTCGCGCGTGAAGCCGAATCGGGGGAGGGGACCCAGGCCCGCGACCAGCTCCCGGATCGTGGACAGGCACGTCTCGTCGTCGGGCATCTTGTACTCGCACACGCCCGAGATGTCGGTCTGCGTCGTCGCTCCGCCGAGGGTCTCGGCGTCGGTCTCCTCGCCGATAGCGGCCTGCACCAGGAACGGACCCGCGAGGAACACCGACCCCGTACCGTCGACGATGAGGCTCTCGTCCGACATGATCGGCAGGTAGGCGCCGCCGGCCACGCAGCTCCCCATGATGGCTGCGATCTGGGGCACGCCAAGCGCGCTCAGCTGGGCGTTGTTGCGGAAGATGCGCCCGAAGTGGTCTCGGTCCGGGAAAATCTCGTCCTGCATCGGTAGGAAGACGCCAGCGGAGTCGACCAGGTAGAGGATCGGGATGCGGTTCTCGAGGGCGATCTCCTGGGCGCGGAGGTTCTTCTTGGCGGTGATCGGAAACCAGGCGCCGGCCTTCACGGTGGCGTCGTTGGCGACGATCATGCAGAGACGGCCCGACACGTGGCCGAGACCCATGACGGTCCCGCCGGAGGGGCATCCGCCCTCGGCCTCGTACATCCCGCGGCCGGTGAAGAGGCCGATCTCGCGGAAGGCCGAGCCGTCGTCCAGGAGCGCCGCGATGCGCTCGCGCGCCGTCAGCTTGCCCCGGTCGTGCTGGCGCTTGACGGCTCGCTCACCTCCGCCGCGGCGGACCTCCGCGGCCTGCTGCTCCAGCGCCGCCAGCTGGCGCTCGTGGTAGGCGACGCGCCGGTCGTAGGCCTCGCGCTCGGGCCCGTCGTCCGGGACGGCGGTGCCGAGAGGAAACGGACGGGCGGGAGCGATCTCGGACATGAAGCGGTCGGTGGGGCCCAGGAAGCTACCCGGCGTCAGCGGCACGCCCGGCGAAGAGGGGATGGACGGCAGTACGAGGACAGGAGACCGAAGACGGGAGACCGAAGACGGAGGACGAGTGCAGGACCAAGTGGTCGTCTGCGGTGTCGAGCCGCGTGAGACGAGAGGCAAAGGAGGAGGAAGAGAAGAAGAGAGGAGAAGAGAAGTGGAGGTCCGCGTCGACCACCGCGCCGTCTCCTCTCGTAAGCCGAACCGCACAAGGCCTCTGGGGACTGCGCCAGGGTCGCTCCGCTGGCGAAGGACGTCGCCAGCGGGCACCTTCAGTCCCCAGTCCCCAGTCCCCAGTCCCCAGTCCCCAGTCCCCAGTCCCCAGTCCCCAGTCCCCAGTCCCCAGTCCCCAGTCCCCAGTCCCCAGTCCCCAGTCCCCAGTCCCCAGTCCCCAGTCC
>JBCDLV010000062.1:0-13964 GCA_038744895.1 Bacteroidota bacterium
GACCACAGCCAGCCCGAGTGGCGACGGCTTGCGAAAATCGGCGGTTTGCCTGCCCGGTGGCCCCGACGCACGGTCCGCTCGGCAGACGATCCACCTCGTGTGTGCAGTCACCGCTGCGGCCCATTCACGCCGTCCGCACGTGCAGACGCTATCTTTTGCCCGTCGTGAGGCGCAACGCCCTGAACGCTGGATGCGAACGACGCTCGGGGCGCCAGTAGGCCCTCGGCGGCAGCCCATCCGGTCCCCCAGGGTCGGTTGCACACCTCGACGGCGGGACGTAGCTCAGCCCGGTAGAGCGCTGCCTTTGGGAGGCAGAAGTCGTCGGTTCGAATCCGGCCGTCCCGACCCTCGCCGCGCGACCGCACACGGGCCTGTAGCTCAACTGGATAGAGCATCGACCTTCTAAGTCGAGGGTTCCAGGTTCGAGTCCTGGCAGGCCCACTGGCGACGGTCCCACTGGCGACGGTCCCACTGGCGACCGGTCGCGGGTCATCTTCGCAAGCGGTCTACGTGCGCGTCCGACGCCGGGCGTAGATTGGCCGCACGGTGCCGTGGCCGAGGGGTTAGGCACAGGTCTGCAAAACCTGGTACACCGGTTCAAATCCGGTCGGCACCTCCGTTGAGATTCGGCCTCCTGAAGTCGTGAAGCCCACTTCTGCATACCGTAGAGGTGGGCTTCTTCCTTGGTGGAACCGCCGGATCTGAGGCGTCGCAGCACTCGCTGAGCACTCGCTGCTACGGATGTGCTACGATCTGGCGAGCCCCCAGACGGCAGCCCTCTAGCTGGCACGGGACGCAGACCTCCGCGTCATGGCAAGCCTCTTCAAGCGGGGCGACCTCTACTACGTCCAGTTCTACTCAAAGACCCTCCGTCCTCAACGGAAGCGGGTTCCCCTCAAAACGACGACGAAGCCAGAGGCCCGGAGAAGGCTGGCCGAATTGGAGCGTCGGTTCTTTGCCGATGAGTTCGACCCATGGACCGACGAGGCTCCGAAGGAGGGAACTCACCCAAGGCCGGAAGGCGAGTCTCCGCATAGCATGACTCTCGGGGCGTGCTCTGGAAGAGCGGGTAGGAAGTGGGGTTGCGAGTGACCCCCGCTCCCGGGTCCCCCTTCTCTAGTTCGAGGGGGCGGCCGGGTTTGAAAGGAGCCAGCACCCAGGGAGGCCTTTGATGCTGTGGGTCAGGCCCGTTTTTCTATATCAGAAATTTTGGCCGGACCCCTATCACGGACTCGCTGATTTCCTGTCCAGAGCACTAGGATACCAGCGGTATGCCATACCTGTAAGACAGAGACGCTAGTGGCATCGTGGCGAGATACCCTTGGACTCTGAGCGACGACTTAGGACACTGACGAGGGAAGGTTGTCACCCCCTCCGCTAGCTTGTGAGTTCCGGCCCCAAAGAAGACCACGACCCTCATGCCCGACGCCGCCCCCAGAAGGTCCTCGACCTGAGCGACGACGAGAGATACATGGTCTCAGCAAGCTGATATGTTTGAGTACTCCGACAATGGGAAGACGAGCCTCAACATCAGTGTGAGCACCGACGGCGGAGCCTTCTTTCGCCACACGTGCTCGTCCTGCGGGCTCGACTTCAAAACCGACTTCGAGGAAGGACAACTCGCTCACCGTCTGAGCGAGGAGGTCGCTTTCGTCGGGGACCAGATGGGGTACGGACTCGACCCCCTGACCGGAGACCTGAACCGGACCCTCGTTCATTGTCCCTACTGTGGCTACGAGTGCGAGCCCGAAGATCTTATCACGGAGGAGCGGTGGGCGTACGTCGGCGGGGTCATCGACGAACTGTACATAAGGCCCATGATGGATCGGCTCTCTTCGAGTTTCAAAGGTCTGGGACGTTCGAGTGGTCTCATCTCGGTCAGCGTGACCACTACGAACTCTGTCCCTTCACCTTCACCCCTTGAAGGCCCGGAGGTGCCGGACATGATTCCGGTCTCACTCCTGTGCTGCGGACGGAGGGTCAAGGTTCTCCCGAAGTGGAGGGATCTCAGCGTCTGCCCCTACTGCCAAACTCCAATCCGCGTCGAGTGACCATGCCTGCAACCGTGACTAAAGAAGAAGTCGTCCGCTCACTTCAGTCTTTCAAGGACGCTCGGGAGGCGTTCGCTAGTGGAGGGGTCGAATACTTCAACTACCACCTCTCCCGGTTCGTCGACTTCTGCGAGCGTGACGAAATCACCTCCGACGTGATCTCAGCGTTCGACGGAGTATGCGAAGTGGACTCTAAAGAGTTCGCAGACGAGACGAGGCAAACTCAGAGGCCTCCCTTTCCAAAGGACCTCGATGCTGAGATGTGCGCACGATGGACGCTAATCAGGGCGGCAGCCGAAGACGACGACTTCGCTTGGAGGTTTGGGATGGCCTTCGGGGGGAACGACATACCGGACTACACCAACCACTTCCGCACTTTGGTCGTCCGGCCCTTCGTCAAGGAGATGTCTCGCCGGATGGGAGACGCGGCGAAGCTCGCCCCGCCTGAAGCACGGGACGTGCAGGCCGTTCCTTATGACAGGATTCCAGCGGAGAACGAGGTCAAGATCTTCCTCAGCCACAAGACCGTGGACAAGGTCATTGTCGAGAAGTACCACCGGGCGCTCCTGGAACTCGGGTACTCTCCTTGGCTCGACAAGGAGGACATGGTCGCTGGATCAAACGTGGAGCGCGACATCCTCCAAGGGTTCGAGGAATCCTGCGCCGCCGTCTTCTTCGTGACGAAGAGCTTCAAGGACGAGAAGTTCTTGGCGACAGAGGTGGATTACGCCGTCCAACAGAAGCGGGACAAGGGAGACAAGTTCTCCATCATCACGCTCCTGTTCGATCCTGACGCGGAAGTGCCAGGGGTGCTCAGACGGTTCCTCTGGCAACATGTGAGCAATGACCTCGACGGGCTCTACGAGGTCCTGAGGGGGCTGCCTGTCGAGTTGGGTCCCGTTCGTTGGAAGGCGGGAGTCGCCAAGTGATCGGCGTCGATGGACTGTTGACGAGTAGGGTAGGTGGCAGAAGCCATCCCGACTAGCTGTCACATACAAAAAGCGCGAAAGGAGACTGTACGGGCCGTTTTATTATCGCTCGGGTCCTCTCTGTCACATACCCGTCACTTAAACGGGGTTTCCCTCCCCGACGCCTGGAGCCCAGAACGGCACATAGCTCTTGGTCCGGTTCGACTTGTTCTCAGGGTCGTAAGGTTTGATGAGCCCAGCCTCGACGGTCTCCGCGATGATCCGGGACGCCTTCGAGTAGTTGCCGTCGGAGATCTTGAAGCGGTCCCGGAGCGAACTGTTCGTCATCCGTTCGTTGTGGACCTGCCGTAGCCCGGCGTGCTGGTAGCAGGCACGGACCCTTTCGTCCTTCGTCATCTCGTTCAGGGGCCGGTACGAGTAGAGGGTTGCGACGGTATGGTCCCGCTTCTCCTCGAAGCTCGGTGCTGGGAGTTGGTAGACCTCCGACCAGTGGATGACCTTGTCGATGCCGCTTCCACGCTCCTCGCAGATGCCGGCCTCCTTCATGATGCTGGCGAGCACCTCGTTCCGAGACCGGGGTACCTCGTCGAGGAACCGGAGCGGCTTAATGAGCGGGGTCCCATTGTTCGTCACTTCGATTCGGTCCTGATACACCTCAACCATTGGGCTCGTCCCCTTTTGGGTCAGGTCCTGGTGGATGAGGGCGTTGGCGACCAACTCTCGGACTGCTACGTCGGGGTACATCTTGACCTCCTCTCTAAGCGCCTTCCCGAGCACCTCGTTGACTGGGAGCCGGTCAGTCAGGTACTCGACCAAGCCCTCGAACCCGACGACGTACCCTTTCTTCCCTGTGATCTCCCGCTCCGTTTCCAGCTTCCCCTTTCCCCTGTAGAAGATGAGCCGGACGGCCTTCGCTTCGAGAGTCGGAAACTCTGGGAGCCACCGAGCGAAGAGGAGGGCTCCCGCGTTCGTGATCGAGTAGCTGTCGCCCTCCTTGTGGATGAGCCGTTTGTCCTCCAGTTGGTTGAGGACGCCGAGCTTGCCGGGTGGGAGAGGGAGCCCGAACGACGAGAAGACGGTCGGGTAATCGAGGAGTTGTAGGACGGTGTCCGCGTCGAGGTCTTCGGCCGCGAACTCTGCCTCAAACGCTAGCGGAGTGGTCCCGAGCCAGATCTTCCGCTCCTTCTCCGGGTAGTCCTTCAGCTTCTTCTTGTACGAGCCGACCCGGACGAAAGCCTCCCCCTTGAACTTGATCGGCCTTCGCCCCGTCGCCCCTATCTCTAAGAGGACGACGGTGTCGCCCAAGGTCGTTGTGTGGGAGTGGACCTTGAAGTCGGCTCGGGGGTCCAGGAGCCGGGCTAGCCACGGTTCTAAATCCTCGTTCCCTACCTTCATCTCGGATGGTCTGAACTTGGTCCCCTTGATCTCGTGGGTCTTGTCATCCACGCCGAAGACGAGGTACCCGTGGGGTTGACCGTGGAGAAGGGCACTGTTCGAGAGCGCCGAGAGGTACTCCCCGATCTCGTCGGGTTTGTAGTTGTTGACCTTGAACTCGATCCACTCCGTCTCCTTCGGCATGACGACGAGGGAGGTCAGAAGCTGAGAGATTTCGGAGGAGGTCACGGTGGCAGTTCGTCCTGGTCACTCCAAGATCGCTATGCGCGACTGAGGGACGCCGAAGGCGTGAGATGACCCGACGCCGTCGAGGTGTGTTCAAGGCTCTCGTTCCCTCACCGGCTGCGTGACTCTTGCCCCAGGCCCACCGGTCCTGTGTCAGTTTCTTGTACACCCCACCCTTTCTGCTTCTCCAGGAGGATCACTCCGGCGTCTCCCGGATCGGAGTAGGGTCGGTAGACCAACACCACAGCCAGCGGCGGTCGAGCTTGCTCCGGGTCTCCATTTGCGACAGTTAACCCTATCAAGGTGGACGGAGTGGAAGCGGTACTGACTGTGCCCAGTCGGTTCGGAGTCAGCTTGATGCGAGAGACGCCCGGCCCAAGCTTCACCGTCTTCGGGAGCTATGCCCCCGCTCTCGAAATCGGACAGACCACCCCTATTGTATCAAGGGGGTCTGAGCATGGTGGGTCTCGTAACTTGGGGCTCCCGTTCATTCACCACGTGTCCCCGACCACCGCTGCTACGACAGTGCTACGGAGTGGGACTCAGACTTCAGGGGATCTAGCCAGATCGCTGAATCCAGGTCATGCGGTGCCGTGGCCGAGGGGTTAGGCACAGGTCTGCAAAACCTGGTACACCGGTTCAAATCCGGTCGGCACCTCCGCGAGCGCTGCTCGCCCTGCCCTGCTGGCGCGGCCGCCAGCGGGGCCGTTTTCGTTTGCGCGGTTCTGCGTCGTGCGAGAGCTGTCGAAGCGCCCCCCGGGCGCCCCTCAACCAGCTAGCGATCCTCTCCGTCTCCAGGACGGCTCAGGGAAAGGCCGAGGTAGACGGCCCGCCGTCTGCAACAGCGGGGCCACCCGAATACAACACCTGCTGGCGGCCAGTCCCGATGGAGGCCGCCAGCGGGAGGCTCACATGAACATGTAAGCCACGACGCCCAGCGCTGCGACCGTCAGGACGACCGAGCCAACGTAGGCCACGGTCTCGAAGACTTGCTGCTGAGCAACCTCCTGTTCCACGCTGAGGTCCAGGACCGGCATCGCGTCGTCGCCTGGCGCATCGACGAACTCCGAGAGGTCTACCGCAGGCACAAGGGCCGGCGCCTCATCTACCGAGACCTCGGACTCGACGATGGCCGGGGCCTCCACCGCATCCGCGGGAGGAGCGAGGTCCTGGACCGGCTGAGCCGAGGGGGCAACAGCGAACAAAAAGACGACGGCGAAAGCAGCGAAAGCACGCATGGCGGGAAGGGAAGTGTGTAAACGGCAGAGCGTAGGGTGCTCCTCAAAGTCACTCATTTTGTATCGCGCTCCAGGCCCATCCAGCGAATAGACCGATCGGATGGCTTGATCCCGAGACGAATACCTGTTTCAAATGTCATCCTGACAAGGTCCAGTGTCCAGGGCGCCGTCGTGTGTGCCCGGAGCGAGCCGGCCATGTGAAGCAAACGCCACAACAGCCAGCACGAACCGAGCGGCGACCGCTGTACCTCTGAGCATACTGACCATGCACGGAGCGTGGATCCGAGACGTCCGCGCACGGTGCAGCCGTTGGACACGGACGCTCGCCCGACCCGAGCGCTGCGTGGTGAGCGGCTGGATTCGCACCCTGCCACTCGGTACGTTGGTCGTGTTTCCACCGCCCCCAGGAGCACCTCATGCCAGCCCCCACTACGCTCTCCGTCATCATCGAGTGGGAGAACGTCCGTCTCAGCGAGCTCGACCGCGCCGAGCGGATGCTGGAGCAGCTTCTCGCTCAGCTCCGTGCTCTCTTCGCACGCTACACGCCCGCTGGCGACGCCGCGAGCGCCAGTGGGGCTTCTACCGGTCGAGCTGCACGCAAGGCCCAGGAGACCGCGTTCCTCGCGTCGTTTCAAGGGCCGGCCGAGGTGCTGGTCATGTTCAACTCCAGCGACTTCTCCCAGGAGGATGTCGAGGCCGTCGTCGGGCGTTACATCACCGCCGACAACCCGGACGTGACGCTTCGGTACGTCGGCCGTGAGGATCTCCACTACTACGACATGAAGAACGCCGGGGCCGAGGAGGCCACCGGCGACTACATCCTGTTCCTCGACAGCGACGTCGTTCCCGAGCCCGGGTGGCTCGACGGGATTCTAGGCCCGCTGGCGCGTGACTACGTCGATGCCGTCGGCGGGTACTGCTACATTGACCCGGAAGGGCTCGTCGGGCGGGCGTTCACGCTGTCGTGGTTCTTCGACCCACCCGCCAGCGGAGGCGGGATTCGACAGACGCGCGTTCTCTTCGCGAACAACATGGTGCTCTCCCGGGAGCTGTTTTTACGGTACCAGTTTCCTCCGATGGCCGAGGGCGTATGTCGGAGATCGTGCGTCACCCTCTCGCACACCATGGTTGACGACGGCGTCGGGCTGTACAAGAACCCCAAGGCGCGCATCAGCCACCCGGCGCCCAATGGCCTCTCGCACATCCTGACGCGAGCCATGTCGGAGGGCCGCGACAACCTGTTCTTCGACTACGGCGATCCGCAGACAGCGCCGGTCGGCGATCTCGTTCGGCGCTATCGCCAAAAGCTCGGCAAGGCACGGTCCCGAATCCGGACGTACGGCGACCACATCGGCTTGTCGCGCATGGAGGTCCCGCTGGTCTATGCCATCGCCGGCAGCTACTACACGACGTATCTGATCGGAGCAGCGCTCACCAAGCTGAGCCCGTCGTTCATGACCGAGCGGTTCCAGGTGTAGGAGCCCCGCTGGCGCGGCACCTCGCCAGCGGGCATCCGGACCCCGTACCGCGAGCGAGCGTATTGGCGCGGGTTCCGACTGATCCACTCATGCGCCCTCTCGCTGTTCTGGTCGCGCTCGCGTTCGTTGCGGGCTGCTCGTCCGGCACCCAGGTGCTCGACGCTCCACCGCCGCCGCCCTCGACCGAGCCCGACTTTACCCCGCTCACCGACGACGAACTGACCGCAGCGCCAGCGGACGAGTTCGTCGTCCCCGTCGTCTACGACACGCTGGCGAACGGCCTCAAAGTCGTCATCTCCGAAGACGACACCGCGCCGACGGCGGTCGTGGCGGTCTACTACAACATCGGATTCCGGATCGAGCCTCGCGGGCAGACCGGCTTCGCCCACCTGTTCGAACACATGATGTTCCAGGGGTCCGAGAACCTGGGCAAGAACGAGTTCATCGGGCTGGTGCAGCGCAACGGCGGCGTGCTCAACGGCTCGACGCGGTTCGACTTCACCAACTACTTCCAGATCGTCCCGGCCAACACCGTCGAGACCATGCTCTGGGCCGAGGCCGACCGGATGCGCGGGCTCGACGTGACGCAGGAGAACCTCGAGAACCAGCAGGGCGTGGTGTCCAACGAGGTTCGCGTCAACGTGCTCAACGCACCGTACGGCGGCTTCCCGTGGCTGGACCTCCCCCAGGTGGCCAACGAGAACTGGTACAACGCGCACAACTTCTACGGCGACCTCGACGACATCGAAGCGGCCAACCTCGACGATGTCCAGGCCTTCTTCGACACGTACTACGCGCCCAACAACGCCGTCGTGGTTGTGGTCGGAGACGTCGACGCCGACGAGGTCATGGGCTGGGTCGAGGACTACTTCGGCGGCATCGCCCGCGCCGACGTACCGACCATCCCGGACGTCTCGGAGCCGCGCCAGACAGAGGAGAAGCGGTCCACCAAGACCGACCCGCTGGCGACGCGACCGGCGATCGCGTTTGCCTACCACATGCCGCCGCGCAACTCGGCGGGCTACCTCGCGATGGGGCTGCTGAACGAGATCCTGATTTCCGGCGATGACAGCCGGCTCCACCGGGCGCTCGTCTCCGGGTCCGGCGTCACGTCGAGCGTGAACGGCGGTATCAACTGGCCGCTCGGCAACATGTTCAACTACAACGGGCCGATGCTCTGGTCCGGGTGGCTGATCCACGACGCAGAGACGGAGCCCGACTCCATCATCGCCCTCATCGACCGCGAGATCGACCGGATCCGCGACGAGGGCGTCGACCCCGCTGAGTTGGAGCGTGCCAAGGTCAAGTTCCGCAGCAGCTTCTACGACACCGTCGACGGGTTCTTCGGGTTCGGGCGCGCCGACCTGCTGGCGTCCTTCGCGCTCTTCGACAACGACCCCGCACGGATCAACCGGCTCGTCGACGCCTTCGACTCGGTCACGCCGGGCCTCATTCGTCGGGCCGCCCGGGAGGTGTTCCGGCCCGAGAACCGGACCATCATCACCCTAGAGGCCACCGGGGGCGACGGGACGTGAGGAGGGGTTCGAGGAGGGGCGTTCCGCCTACGGCCCCTGCCTCGATGCCACGCTTGTCGCCCGCTGGGTGATCTCCCGTTCAGAACGCACCTGTCTACCTCTGCTACGACCTCGATGACTCGCCCCTCTCTTCTCTCGTTTCTCCTGCTGGCGGTCGCCAGCGGGGCTACCGCGCAAGACTTTCCCTCGACGCCGCCGGCGCCGGCCGCTCCGCGCGCGTTCGAGATCCCCGAGGGACGGACGATCTCGCTCGATAACGGCGTCGACGTGACGCTGGTGCCGTATGGCAACACGCCCAAGGCTAGCGTCCAGGCCGTGATCCGCATGGGCAACGTGGACGAGAGCGCCGACGAGACCGGGTGGGCCGATCTCGCGACCGACCTCCTCACCGAAGGCACGATGACGCGCTCGGCGGAGGACATCGCCCGCGAGATGGCCGAGATGGGTGGCTCCGTCTCCGCTGGCGCCGGCCTGGACCAGGCCTCCGTCTCAGGGCGCGTCCTGAGTGAGTTCACGCCGGACCTCGTCGGCCTCATCGCGGACCTCCTCCGCAACCCCTCGTTCCCCGAGGATGCCTTCGAGCGAGTGCAGCGCAACGCCATCCGGGGGGCGGCCGTCGCTCGCTCGCAGCCGGGTACCCTGGCGCGAGCCGCGTTCCGCGAGGCCCTCTACGGCGACCATCCCTACGCCGCCGTCGTGCTGCCGGACGTGGCAGACCTGGAGTCGGCCACTGTCGATGACATCCAGAGGTTCTACGACGCCCATGTCGGCCCGCAGCGGACTCACCTGTACATCGTCGGTCGCTTCGACGCAGCGGCTGTGGAGGCTGCCGCCCGAGATGCGTTCGAGGGATGGACCGGGGGGCCGGAGATGGCGCTCCCGACGCCGCCCGAGGTCACCGCAGGGCGGCGCATCGTTCTCATCGACCAGCCTGGCGCAGCGCAGAGCAATGTGATCGTCGGGCTGCCCACGCTCGACCCGTCGGCCGAGGACTACGTGGCGCTCCAGGTCACCAATTCCCTGCTCGGCGGCAGCTTCGGCTCGCGAATCACGCGCAACATCCGCGAGGACAAGGGCTACACCTATAGCCCCAGTTCGTCGGTGTCGGTGCGGTACCGCGACGGCTACTGGGCCGAGACCGCAGCCATCCAGACGCCCTTCACCGGGCCCGCGATCTCCGAGATCCTCCACGAGATCGACAACCTCGCCACGACGGCGCCGTCGGCAGAAGAGTTGGAGGGCATCCAAAACTTCCTGGCCGGGACGTTTGTGCTCCAGAACTCCTCCGCTGGCGGCATCGCGTCCTACCTGGCCTTCCTCGACCTCCACGGGCTGGACCGGGACGCGCTGGAGTCCTACGTCGAGGACGTGTATGCCGTCACACCGGAAGACGTCCGCCGCATCACCGCTGACCTGATCCGCTCGGAGGACCTCACGATCGTCGTCGTGGGAGACCGAAGCGCGGTCGAGGGGCAGCTGGCGCCCTTCGGCGAGGTCTCCGTGGAGACCATCGAGTAGTCCAGCTGGCCTATGCGGGCCCATTCGTCACGTCGTTCCTTGGAGCCTGCTGGCGGCGTTCGCCAGCGGACCCCACCGGCTTTCTTCTGTCCCGCTCCCTCCCCGATCCCGTGCGTTCGTTTCTCGCCCTCGCGTTTGCTCTCGTCCTGAGCGGGTGCTTCCAGTTCAACTCCCTCCTCACGGTCCGGACGGACGGCTCGGCTACGCTCCGCGATGAAGTGTCCCTGACGGGTCTCGCTGCGCTCGCCATGGAAGAAGACGGAGGCGAGTTCGCGGACCGCTCGGCAGCTGAGGAACGCGGCCGCCAACTCGGGCCCAACGTCGAACTGGTCTCCTACGAACCGACGACGAGCGGGTACGTGGCGGTCTACGAGGTTCCAGACCTGAGCGCGTTCCGTCTTTCGACATCCGTGCTGCAAATGGAGGACAGTCCCAGTCCCATCGGGGACGAGGTGTCTGTGCAGCTCGCGTTCGAGCCCGCCTCGGGCAGTACCCCGGCGGCGCTCAGCATCCACATGCCCAAGCCGCCTCCGGAGAAGCCACAGCCTCCAGCGCCGGCTGGCGAGCCGGAGGTCGCCGACTTCGACACCTCTGGCATCGAGATGATGCGCTCGTTCTTCCAGGACGCCTCCATGAACCTCTCGATCGAGGTCGACGGCGAGATCGTCCGGACGGACGCGCCCCACGTCGAGGGCTCGACGGTCACCGTCCTGGACTTCCCCATGGTCGAGTTCATCGACTTCATGGCAGAGAACCCGGACCTCGCCAGTTCCAGCGAGCCTCCGCCGCCAGCCCAGATGTACGACATCCTGGACAGCATCGAGGGGATCCGTTTTATGCGGCCGGGGACGGTTCGCGTCCAGTTTCAGTAGACCGCTCCGGCTCCCCCGCTGGCGCCCGCGGGGGGCACGGACGGGACGCTCGGCAGCTAGTAGCTGTCGGTCGGCGAGCTTTCGGGCCGGCGTGTCTTGGTGACCGCCAGCAGGATGCCGAGGCCGAGCATCACGACGCCTCCGGCGCCGATCCACGCCGCCGGCACGCCGAGGAGATGAGCGCCCATCGCCAGTCCGGCGACGAGTACGACGAATCCGAGGATGTAAAGAGAGAGGGAAGACATGGGTTGAATCAGAGGGGACACATGAGACGGGGTGCAGCCGCAGGCGCTCCGCAGGTCCGGACACTCGTCTGGATCGTCGCCGACGTGTACCGCCAGCCGCCATGTGTCGAGGGCTCTGCTGGCGCCAGTCCACGCGATGTACCTCGCGACCGCCAGCGGGGGCGTCTACGTTGCTTCCCTCCTCGCGTCGCACGCCGGTCTCTCCTCCATGCGCAGTTTCGTCTTCGGCCTTCTGGTCCTTCTCGCCGGGTGCGACGCCACCCTGGGCCCGATCGACGGATCGACGGACCCGGAGGCGCTCGCTCTCGGTGACCCGTGGATCGCCGTCGAGGCCGTCGTCGAGGGTGACCGAGTATCCTTTCCCGCCGACGGCTACACACTCACGGTTCGCGGCGGCATCCTCGGCGGGCGCACGGAGCCCAACAGCTACGGTGCGCAGCAGTTCGCTGCTCTGGGCGACGGATCGATCCAGATCGAGGAGATCATCACGACCCTGGTGGGCGGCACGCCGGAGCAGGAGCGCCGCGGGGCCGCGCTGACGACGGCTCTGGCCAACGCCGACCGGTTCGAGGTCACCGATCGCGAGCTGGCGCTGTACGGCCCCGACGGCGACGGCATCCGGTTCCGCCGCTAGGCTTCGACGGCTGCTGGCGTCTCGTCGGCCCGCTGGCGGTCGCCAGCGGCGCTGCCAGGCATGACATCAGCGCGCGTCCGCTGCATCACGATGGGCAGCCGACGCCCCACGCCGAACGCCTTCGTGCTGATCCGGAGCCCGGGTGCCGCCTGGCGGCGCTTGTATTCGTTGCGGTCCACCATCCGCGCGATGCGGTCCACGAGCGCCCGGTCGACGCCCGTCTCCGCGGCGATCACAGCCGGCGACTCCTGCGCCTCGACGTAGCGTTCGAGGATGGCGTCGAGCACGTCATACGGCGGCAGCGAGTCGGAATCGACCTGTCCCGGCTTGAGCTCGGCCGAGGGCGGTTTCGTAATCGTCGACTCGGGGATGACCTCGCGACCCGCGCGGGCGTTGATGTGCCGCGCCAGCCGGTAGACCTCCAGCTTGAACACGTCCGAGAGGACCGCCAGTCCGCCCGACATGTCGCCATAGAGCGTCGCGTAGCCCACCGCCATCTCGGACTTGTTGCCCGTCGTCAGCAGCAGGTGGCCGAACTTGTTCGAGACCGCCATCAGCGTGAGCCCGCGGCTGCGCGACTGGATGTTCTCCTCGGCCACGTCCTCGTCGGTTCCCTCGAACAGCGGCGCCAGCATGTCGGCGAAGGCGTCCACGGACGGGCGGATCGAGACCTCGTGGAACTCGATGCCGAGCGCCTCCGCCAGCTGGCGGCTGTCGCCCACGGAGCCCGATGAGGAGTACGCCGAGGGCATCGTGATGCCGACGACGCGGTCAGCACCGAGGGCTTCGACGGCGAGCGCACACGTCACCGCCGAGTCGATCCCACCGGACAGGCCAACGAGCGCTTTCTCGAACACGCCCTCCCCGGTCTTGCGGACGTAGTCGCGGATGCCGAGCACGAGCGCGTCGTGGATCTCGGCGGTCACGGCGGCTGGCGCATCGGCACCGGGCGTCTCGATGGGAGCGTTGTCGGCCTCGGTGTCCCAGATCCAGAAGTCCTCCTGGAAGGGCGCGGCCTCCCAGAGCACCTCGCCAGCGGCGTTCTGGACCTGACTGCCACCGTCGAAGATCAGCTCCGTGTTGGCGCCGACCTGGTTGACGTAGACGAACGCGACGCCGTGCTCGCGGGCACTCTCGCGGATGATCTCGCGCCGCTCGTCCGGCTTTCTCACGGCGTACGGGCTGGCGGAGATGTTGACGAACAGGTCGATGCCCTGCGCGGCCAGCTCGTCGATGGGGTTGGCGGCGTAGAGGTGGTACGGCGCCTGCTCCTCGTTATTCCACATGTCCTCGCAGACGTGGAGCCCCAGGCGCAGAGCCGGCCCTCCGCTGGCGGCGCGCGCCGCTGGCGTCCACTCGACGACCGCCCGCTCGGACGCGGGCTCGAAGTAGCGGTACTCGTCGAAGACGTCGTAGGTAGGCAGGAGCGACTTGGCCACCAGGGCGCGGACCTCGCCTCGCTCGACCAGCAGCACCGCGTTGACGAGGCGCTTGCCAACGGACGTCTCGTTGCGCACAGGCGCGCCGATGATGGCCGTCAGCCCGTCGGGAAGCGCGCGGGCGATCTGGGCGACGGCATCGTCCACGTCGTCGAGGAAGGCCGGGCGGTCCAGCAAGTCCTGGGGCGGATAGCCGGTGACGCAGAGCTCCGGGAAGACGGCGAGGTCGGCGCCCGCGGAGGCCGCGCGGCGCGCGTCGCGAAGGACGAGGGCGACGTTGCCGGCGAGGTCGCCGACGGTCGGGTTGATCTGGCAGAGGGCGATCCGCATGGACGCGCAGGGGTGGAGGCGTGTGACGCCCACAGACTAGCTCCGGTGCCCGCCCCGCTGGCGTTGCCATCGTCC
>JBCDLV010000063.1:0-13940 GCA_038744895.1 Bacteroidota bacterium
CCCGGCCATGTGGAGCAGGCGATGCTTCGCGAGATGCGAGACGTGCTGGACGCCTGGCCCGCCTCCGCACCCGCTGGCGCCACCGTCGAGGCCGTCGAGGCCCGCGCCGCCGAGCCGCGCGACGTGGTAGACCTCGGCGAGTCCTCCCGGATTGAGGCCGTCCTCGTGGATCAGTCCCTGGATCTCCTGGACCGCGCGCCGCGTGAGCATCCGCCAGCGGGCCTGATCGCATCGGTGGAGGCGTTCGCGGCGCAAGTGAGTGCACTGCTGGCGGCGGTGCGGCACGTGTACGAAGGGGCAGACGCCCCCGCAGCCGTCGCTGAGGTGGCCCTGCTGCGCCAGTCGCGCCAGGCCATCGAGCGGTCCATCGCCGAGCAGCCTCCGGCCCGGCCGAGCCACGACGCCGTCGAGGCCGTGCTGGCCAGGGCCGCCGAAGCGTCGGGGATCGCCGCCGAGCCACTCGCCGAGTCGCCAGCAGCGGAGGCTGTTCTTCTCGCCCAGTCGACGCTCGCACTCGACCGCCTGCCTCGGTACCGTCCGAGTGCTGAGGCCCGCGATGCGGTGCGCCTGGCGGCCGCGTCGGCCACGGCTGCCGCTGGCACGCCGGCCCAGCCTGTGTCACGAGCGGCAGCCGACCGCGGTCCCCTTCGGTCCTCGCGTCGCTCGCCAGTTGCTCTGTGGGCAGGTGCGGGGACGCTTCTCGTGGCCGCCATCGCCGCCGTCGTGCTGCTTCCCGGCCCCGACGCCGAGATCGCCGCCGACGCGACCCAGACGGCCGCTGTCGAGACGCCGCCCCAGGTGTCCGCCCCTGTCGCCGAGGCACCCCAGACTCAACTGGCGCCGTCTCCCGACCTACCGCCGACCGCACCCGCTGGCGGTGCACTGGCCGCCACGGCACCCATCGCAGGGTTCGTGCCAGTGATCGAGGGTAACACACCACCGGCCCCGCGTCGCCAGCTGGCGACAGACCCGCCGGCTGTGGAGGCTGAAGCTGCCGGCGACGTTGCACCTCCGCCAGCGTGGGAGGCTGGCGACGACGTGCGGGCCCTCTCGCTCCGCCTGCAAGACCTCGACCCAGCCGAAGGCCTCGATTGGGACGAGGCTGCCGAAGCCTTCGGCGTCCCGGCTGGTCGTGCTCGGACGACCACGGCCACGCCCGGCGTGCGCGTCGTCCGCGAGGGAGCCCCTCCGACGCCCGCTCCTCGCGCCGAGCCCGCACCACCAGCAGAGCCGGAGACCGCTGCAGATTCCTCCTCAGCCCAGCAATGACCCGAGCGCTCGCTCTCACGGTGTTGGCGCTCGCGGCGACCTCCGCCGACGCACAGACCGATCTGGTATCCACCGGGGCCGATTCGGCACGCGAGGAGGCGACCGTCCACACCTTCCTGGTGTTCGAGGGCACGGTGTACCTCGACGGCCGCCCGCTTCCTGATGCCGTGCCGGACGGGCTCAACTTGTCGGGAATGATGACCGCTCCAATCGAGTTCAGCGGAGACCTCCGCCCGGTCCTGGAGGTAGACGGGCAAGTCTTCGTCCTGGAGCAGGAACGCCTCGTGCCTATCGAGGAGTCGAGCCAGGCTGGCCAGGACGTCTACATCCTCGGCCCGACCAGCCCGACCCCGGCGGCCATCTCGCCCGAGCGGACGCGCCCCATCGTAGAGGCGGCTTACATGCGAGACATCGCAGACACCGACCGGATGCTCTACGAGAACCTCCAGCGCGAGGCGATCCTGGAGGCCGAGGTCTCGTCTCTTGCGGATCGCTACCGCCAGCTGGCGCCGGGACCGACCCGGAGCCAACTCTACGACGACCTTCGCCAGCGGATCTCGAACCTACTCGGGCTCAAGCACGAGATCCGCGCCCAGGAGATTGCGCTCGCGGAGGACCGCCTGGACGCCGCCCGCGCTGGTCTCGACCGGCGGCGCTCCCTGCACGACGCCATCGTGGACACACGCCTCCAGGAGCTGGTCGGAGAGCGATAAATGTCCTTCCCGGCCGGGCTGGGATATGGAGTTCGGGAGAGGACGATGTACCTTGCCGTCCCCCCCGGACCTACGGCCTGGATCGGAATGGGCGCGTTCCAGAGTTGAACGCCGCCGACCGACGCAGGCCCGTGGGACGTTTGCTCACACGCCTGGCCTCGCCTCGGCACGGTTTTCGTTGCTGATGCGGGAAGACCGATCCTCCGTTCCATGATTCGCTTGCTTCTCCTGGCGCTGGTCGTTGTTGGCACGCCTGCTCGCGCTGATGTAGCCGTCGAGCGTATCTCGTTCGACCGTGCCAGAGACGGTGTCGTCGTACGGGTTCAGACGTCCGAGCGCGTCCGGGCGTACAGCGTCGACCAATCCGAGGGGCAGCTGGAGTTGGTGCTCTACCGTGCCGAGCTGGCACCCGCGCTAGAGCGCCCGGAGGCGAGGGGCCCAGTGCGCTCGTACGAAGTCGGCGACGATGGCGACCGCGTGGTGTTCGCCTTCGACGCTGATCCCGGCTACAACGTCCGGGCCTACCCTGACCTCGATAGCGACGATCTGCTTCTGTCATTCTCGCGGACGCCCCGTCCGCGCCGCCAGTCCTGGGGCGGAGGCGTAGCAAGCCCCGTCCGCCGTGTCGACCCGGCTCCACCGACCACAAGTGCCGGTCCGATCCCAGGAGGCGAGCGCCAGCCGGTGGATGGCACGGAGAACTGGAGTCTGGATACGATCGTGCTCGACGCCGGACACGGCGGCCGCGATGCCGGCGGTGTTGGCGTCAACGGCGTCACCGACCGTGACGTGGCCTTCGCCGTGGTCAACCTGCTTGGCCCCATGATCGAGCGGGAGCTGGGCGTCCGTGTGGTCTACACCCGAGAAGCGGATGTCTTCGTAGGCGTCCGCGAGCGCGGGCGAATCGCCAACCGGGAGGGTGGAAAGCTCTTCATCTCGGTCCACGGAAACGCGGCGGCCAATGCCTCGGCGTACGGAACCGAGACCTTCTTCCTGGCACCCCGCGGCCAAGGGAACGCCCGCGAGGTCATGGAGCGCGAGAACGGAGTGATCGAAATGGAGAGCGACCCGTCCCTCTACGCCGACTTCTACGACGAGGGCGACATCCTGGCCTCCCTCGCCATGAGCGCGTACCAGGAGGAGAGCCAACTGCTGGCGCGACTGATCGAGGACGAGTTCGTAGACGCCGGGCGCCGGAGCCGGGGCGTCAAGCAGGACAATTTTGCGGTCCTCTGGGCGGCGTCTATGCCCGCAGTGCTGGTCGAGGTCGGCTTCGTGACCAACCCCGAGGAGGCGCGCTACCTGGCTTCCGAGGCCGGGCAGCTCGAAACCGCGCGCGCCATCTTCGAGGCCGTGCGGGCCTACAAGCAGACCTACGAGCGCGGGCTGTCCTCCGCGCAGGCGGACTGACGCCAGCGGTGGTAGCCTTGGACTGCTTCACCGTGATCTCGCGTGCCCGCCCTCGCTGACGCCCTCCGCTCGATCCCAGACTTCCCGTCGCCCGGGATCCAGTTCAAGGACCTGACGCCGATCCTCGCGGATCCCGACCTGTTCGCGCAGGCCCTGGACTTGCTGGCAGAGCCGTGGCAGGACGCCGGAATCACCCACGTGGTCGGGATGGAGGCACGCGGATTCTGGTTTGGCCCCGCCCTCGCGATCCGGCTGGGCGCAGGGTTCGTGCCCGCTAGAAAGCCCGGGAAGCTGCCCGCCGAGACGCTGCGCGAGTCGTACGCGCTCGAATACGGAGAAGACGCCCTGGAGCTTCACGCTGCCGACCTGCCCGCTGGCGCTCACGTGCTCATCCACGACGACGTGATCGCGACCGGCGGGACTGCCGCGGCGACTAGTCGGCTCGTGGCCTCTGCCAGTGCCGATGTGGCGGGGTTCTCGTTCGCCATCGAGCTGTCCTTTCTCGACGGACGAGACGTGCTCCCCGGCGGCATCCCTGTCTACGCCGCCATCACCCTGTAGCGCACCCCGCTGGCGCCGTGCGGTTCGGGGCCACCAGCGGGCACCGCGCGTGCCGGGCTGCTAGCGGACGGCGATGCAGCTCACCTCGATGCGGGCGCCTCGCGGGAGCGTGCCGACCTCCAGCGTCTCGCGAGCGGGCGTGGCACCGCTGAAGTAGCGCGCGTAGACCTCGTTGACGAGGGCATAGTCCCCCATGTCGCGAAGGAAGAGGGTGACCTGGACGACGTGCGCAAAGTCCATGTGGGCCGCCCGCAGCACGGCGCCGATGTTATCGAGGACCATCGCGGTCTCGTCCTGCACGTCGCCCTCGATCAGATCGCCGGTGGCCGGAGAGAGCGCGATCTGGCCTGACACGTAGAGCGTTTCGCCGACGAGAAGGCCCTGGCAGTAGGGGCCGATTGCGGCTGGCGCATTCGGCGTTTTGATCCACTCGCGACGGGACGGCTCCTTGGGCAGCATGGTGGTCGTACAACGTGAGCTCCAAGTTGCCTCGCGGTCGCCAGAAGGCACGGCGAAGAAGGGAGAAACTCTGGGTTCACACAGGAGCCGAGCAGCCCAATCCCTAGCTTGGGTGCGTTGGGTTCTGCCGCCCTCCGTTCTGCATATCCGCCACCCAGTCGCATGAGCCGTCACGGCCGCGTCCTCGTCGCCATGAGCGGCGGCGTCGACTCCTCTGTCGCTGCGGGCCTCCTCCACGAGGCCGGCTACGAGGTCGTGGGCGTGACCATGAAAACGTGGGACTACGAGACATCGCTCGCAGGCTCTTCCGTCTCGCGTAAGCAGTCCGGCTGCTGCTCGCTCGACGACATGAACGACGCGCGAGCCGTCGCGGTCCGGCTCGGCGCCCACCACCTCGTTCTCGACATCCGGGACGAGTTCGGCGGGTGGGTCATCGACCGGTTCCAGAGCGATTACCTCGCGGGGCGAACGCCAAACCCGTGCGTGCTCTGCAACACGCACATCAAGTGGGCCGCTCTCCTCAAGCGTGCGGATGCGCTCGGGTGTGGACACATCGCGACAGGCCATTACGCGCAGATCCGCACGGAGGGTGGACGATGGATCATCAGCCGAGGCGTCGACGCCAGCAAGGACCAGTCGTACGTGCTCTGGGGGGTAGACCAGGCCCACCTCGCGCGCACGCTGTTCCCGCTGGGCGCGCTCGCCAAGACCGAGATCCGCCAGCTGGCGGACGAGATGGGGTTCGAGCACGTGGCGGGCAAGAAGGACTCGTATGAGATCTGCTTCGTCCCGGACGATGACTACCGGGGGTTCCTGCGCCGCCGCACGCCCGAACTGGCCGGACTCGAAGGCGGCCGGTTTGTGCACGCCGAGTCCGGAGAGACCCTCGGCACGCACGAAGGGTATCCCTTCTACACGGTAGGCCAGCGCCGAGGGCTCGGGCTGGCGCTCGGCGAGCCGGCGTACGTCGTACGGATCGAGCCGGAGACCAACACGGTGGTTGTCGGGCCACGGTCGGCGCTCGCGTCGCAGACGCTAGCCGCCAGCGGAGTTGTCTGGGGTAAGGCCGCCGAGCTCGCCGAGGAGAGGACGTTGTGGGGACAGATTCGTCACCGCGACCCAGGGGCTGCGGCGGTCGTCCGCCAGACCGGTGCCGACTCGGTCGAGGCCGTGTTCGAGACGCCTCGCTCCGCAATCGCACCTGGGCAGGCCGCGGTGTTCTACGACGGCGACGACGTGGTCGCCGGCGGCTGGATCGATCGCCAGCCGGTCTCGCGGCCGGACGAGGCTGAGGAGTTCGTCGCGCTCCCGATGCTGTGACCGACCCCGGGCCTGGCGAGACCGAATGCCCGTCCTGCGCCTTGGCCGTGTCGGACACCACTGCCGAGTGTCCGTACTGCGGCTACGAGTTTCCTGTGGCGCGGGCTGGCGTTCGCCCGATGGCGTGGGTGTTCGTCGGCCTAATGGTGCTGTTCGCGGTGCCACTGCTGGCGTGGGTACTCGGATGGTTCGGATAGCCGATCTACGAGCGTGGCGCCGACCGTTCGTAACCGTCACCGCGGGCGGTACGAACTGGATTAGAACGTGAGGCGGACGCGCGCTGAGGGCTGGATGCCGGGCAGCGTGCGCGTCACCGCCCCGACCGAGTCGCCAGCCGGGCGGAGTGACCAGTCCAGGACGTTGTCTCGGTCCAGCGCGTTCGCCACGTCGACGGCGACCTCCAACTGGCGGCTGGAGCCCAGGGACAGGGTGTAGGCTGCCCCGAGGTCGAGCATGATCAGCGGCGTCAGGCGGTCGCCCTCGGGCCGTCCGAGGTCGAAAGAGCCCACGGATGCCTGCCTGGCTCCGATGACGTCGTAGTAGGCACGACGCAGGGCCCACGAACGCCCCCAGATCCCAAGGGCGCGAGTGCGGAGCAGGAGACCTGAACCGCCGCGACTCCCGAACGCCAGCACGTCGAATCCGAGCGTCGCGCGGACGGGCTCTGCCCACGGCGCAGGGACCCAGCGCCCATTGAACCGGCTCTCGCTTCGGCGGTCTGTCCGGGCGATGGAAACGCCACCGCTGGCGGCCCACCGAGGAGCGAGTCGTTCCAGGCGGAGCCCGATGCCGGCGGCGCGGCCCTCCTCGGGAAGCAGGAAGTCGGCCTGGCGCGACAGCACGGGCCCCTCGCCGAGGAGTCGTTGGTAGTCGAGGGCGTAGACACGCGGCAGCGCTTTGGCGTACGCCTCGACACGTGCCGTCCAGCGTGGCGACGGCTGCCAGAGAATGTCGCCAGCGGCGTGCAGGGCGGTCGGTGGATCCACGGTGCCGTCCGTGGGGAGCCACAGCGCGACGGCCGGGACGAGCGCGCTCGGCCCGAACGTGGCCAACTCGACGCGCGTCTCGAACTGACGGTACACACCGGCCGCGACCCGCGCCGCGACGCCTCGCAGGGAGATCGGTCCGAGACGGTCTCCGGGCATCGCGTCGTAGCGGAGGGCGAGACGTGGCTCCGCGAGGACGTCGCCTGAGGTGAGGGCTGTCAGACGAAGGCCGGGCTCGACGGTCCACCGGGACCCCAGGCGGTGCCGCCCGTCCACGAACGTCGCCAGCCGGAGGCGCGTGACGTCGGCATCGAGATCACGGAAGGCCGTCGCCCCGAACCCCTCCGACAGCAGGTGGAACCGTCCGGAGGCGCTCGTCGCCTCCACCCCGACGGTCAACTCCTGCCCGAGGCCGAGTGCGACCGCGGCGCCTGCATCGAGCGACACCGTCGTGAGGTCGTTGCCATTGCTCTTCGACGGTTGCGCGTCGAGCGCCGAGAGAAGCCGACCCTCGGTAATGCTGACCGCCTCCGTTCCGTCGAGGCCCGCCCCGACGCCGTCGATCGCATCGTACCGCTGGCGCAGCCCGTGGTCGCTGAGCCGAAGGCCGCTGAACAGACGCCAGCGGGCGGACACGATCGCGTCGGCTCGGGCTGAGGCGGCCAGGGTGCTCCAGCGCGTCGCGTCCCGCGCGGCGAGAGCGGCTGCCGGGTCGGGCCCGCTGGCGTCCGCGTGGGGCGCGCCGACGGCGAAAAGCTCCGTGCCGATCTGTGCATCGCCGCGGTACACCGAAGCTCGGAGAGACCGAAGAGGACCGGCCTGGACGCGCGCCGCCGCATGGAGATCTGAGAAGGACACGTCCGATCCGTGGCGGTGCGCATCGTAGCCCGGACGGGGCGGAACCGAGTTGTTGTGCAGGGCCGAGGCGAGTACGGGATCCACATCGTTCCACTCGCGGAGCGAACGGCTCAGGGCCGCTGGTGGCGCGACGTCCCAGAGGCTTCGACGAGCGGCGACGAAGGCGACGGCCTCGACGGGATCGCGACCCCAGGTGCCCAGCTGGCGCCGCCCTTCGAGGCGGGCTGAGGCCGCAAACGCGTCGCCTTCCGCGGCGATGCTGAGAGGCGCTCGCGACGTAGAGACGGCGTGCTCGGCCTCGATCCGCCCGGCCAAATGGGATCCGTGCCGGGCGCCGAACCCCGCCTTGCGAACCGTGACGCGGCTGACCGCCAGCGGGGCGAGGGAGCCGAGGATCGGGCCGATCTGGAGCGGCTCGTAGATCCGCGCGCCGTCGATGGTGAGTGCGTGATCGCCAGCCTCGCCGCCCTGGATCGAGAGCGCGTCGCGGAAGGAGCGGCCGCTGATGCCAAGGAGGGCTTGCGTGGCCGGCCCGATGACCGCCGAGGTCTGCGCAGGGGCGGTGGAGAGGGGAGGGGCGCCAGCGGCCTCGCGAATCGGCGCCCGCTGAACACGCTCGCCGAGAACCTCGAACCCGCTGTCCGTGCCGAGGTCCTCCGATGCCGACCGCCCTTCGATGCCACTCACGACGACCGTGCCTACGGACGCTACGACGGGCCGTAACCCGACGGTCCGCTGAGACATGCCCCCCGGTGAGACCTGGAGCCTGGCGGCCTGGGCTTGATAGCCGACATAGCTGGTCAAGAGCACGTGCGGTCCGGCCGGGATGTCGGCGAGGGTGAACCGTCCGGATGCGTCGGTAATCGTCGTCGCCCGGCCGAGCCGGACGTGCGCCAGCGGGAGCGGCGCACCGGTTTCTCCATCCACGACGCGTCCGGCCACGCCGCCCATCGCCGCGGGCTCGACGGTCGGGCGGACCACCACGTAGGTCCCGGTCGACCGCCGGACGTAATCCAGCCCTACGGCCTCTGTGACGCACCGCAGGAGATCCTCTGTGTCCCAGCCGCTTCCGCCACACCAGACGGGCCGTATGCCGACGAGTGCCGTCGAAAACACGACATCGACCCCGGCTCGCTCGGCGACCGTGGCGAGCGCTTCGGAGGCAGGCGCCCCTCTGAAGACGAGCCCACCACCGTCGGCTTGGGCAGCAGCGGGTCCGCTGGCGAGTGCCGCCAGGGCAACCGCGAGACCCAGGGACCGGCTCATGGCTGAACGGGCGTGGGCGGCGTGATGCGGCGGGAGGACCCAGAGCGGACTCGGTACCCCTCGCCTTCGCCCTCGAACCGAGCCCCGGTGGCCGCGCCGAGGTCGCTCAGCAACTCGTCGAGGTCGGGGCGCTCCACGTAGTGGGCCGACACGCGAACGTCGAGGGGAGCGCTGGGGAGAGGACGAATCGTCACGTCGTAGCGTCGCTCGACCTCTGCGAGTACGTCGGCGAGAGGTCTGTCGGTGAAGGAGATGGCTCCCATTCGCCAGCTGGCCTGCTGTTCCGCATCGACGCTGGTTTCAGAGACCTCCCGACCTGTGGCGATCGCGCTTTCGCCAGCGGACAGGGCAGCCGAGTCATCGGCGGCTTCGACGCGCACGTGGCCTTCCGTGACGGCGACAGCCGTGCCGGCTTCGCTGGGCCAGGCGCGCACGTTGAAGGCCGTGCCGAGTACGATCACCTGGGCATTGTGCGTCTCGACGACGAAGCGGTCGTCCCCGGGCTCGACGTCGAAGTAGGCCTCTCCGTCGAGTACCACCGACCGGTCCCCCAGCCAGATGCGTGCGTGGCGAAGCTCGGAGCCGCTGTTGAGCGTCACGACGGACCCATCCGCCAGCTGGACGGCCTCGGTCATGCCCGGCGGCGCCTGATGGGTAACAGGGAGGGTGAGGAAAACGATCGCGGCCAGGGCCGTCACGGTGAGCGCGCCGACCGCCCAGCGCGCACGTCTGGGGCGTGCCACGGGCCGGTCCTCAGGCATGCGGCGGATCCTGCGGCGGAGCGCTGCCCAGGCCGCGTCGGTTTGTGACTCGTCGCTCCCGTCCAGGGGCGCATCCCCCAGCTGCTGCCATACCTCGGCGAGGGCGTCGCCATCCGGCTCGCCGTCGAGTGCGTCGCGGAGAAAGGAGGGCAGCTTAGAGCGCATCTGGGTCGAGCGCGAGGAGTCGTTCTCGGAGAGTGCGGAGTCCACGGACGATGTGGTTGTTGACGGTTCGCGCCGAGCAGTCCATCGCAACGGCGGCTTCGGAGTGGCTGAGCCCCTCGAACCGTGTCAGCGTGATGGCCACCTGCTGGCGCTCGGGTAGGGCCTGGAGCAGCGCCCGTAGACGCTCTGCGAGACTCGCGTGGTGGGCGATGTCGTCGGGCCGTGCCGGTGCGTCTGCGGTGTGGCCTTGCGCGTCGAGGAGCGCCTGCCGGTTGGACGCGTTCCGGTTCGCGTTGAGCAGCCGGTTGCGCACGGACTGCGCCAGCAGGGCACGAACCGACCGGTCCGGGTCGATCCGGTCTCGGCGCTCCCAGAGGCGCGCGAACGTCTCCTGAACCGCATCGGCAGCGGTCGCGTCGTCGGCGTACTGGCGAGCCATGCGGAGCAGGAACGGTTGAAGGTGGCGAAACAGGGCCTCGAACGCCGCGAGGTCCCCCGTCCGGATCGCCCTCGCCCACTCGGGCACAGGGTCAGGGTCGGAACGAGATGTCACGAGGCGGGCGAAGGCAGGAGAATCACACGGGATACCCCTGACCTACGAGAGATGACCAGTCGACAACAGATAACGATCCAGCGCTCTTCAGGAAACCCCCGATCTCGAAATCTGGACTGGTCATCCGGCCTCCGCCGGCGGGTAAGGCCTGCGACAGACCGAGACGCGCTCGGTCGCACTCCGCCCTTTCCCTCCTTCCCATGTCCTTGGTTTCCCGCCTTCTCGCCACGGTGGCGTTGGTCGCGTTTGCCGTCGGCCCCGCGTCGGCCCAGATTCGCGTCCAGGTGATCCACAATGCCCCCGACCCCGACGCGGCTACTGTAGACGTCTACATCAACGACAACCTCGAGTTAGACAACTTCGCCTTCCGCACAGCCACCGAGTTCCTCGACCTCCCCTCCGACACGGATCTCAAGATCGACGTCGCCCCAGGCAACTCGGCGAGTTCGGCGGAGGCCGTCGGCACGCAGACCTTTAACCTGCCGCCTGGGACGTATCAGATCATCGCCAGCGGTGTACTCGACGACACGCAGTTTGCCGGAAACCCGGACGGCGAGGACATCAGCTTCCAGCTTCTCCCGGGCCTCGACGCCCAGGAGACGGCCGCAGACGCGGGGAAAGTTGGGGTCCGCGTCGTTCACGGATCTCCCGACGCCCCGACGGTCGATGTGCGCTCCGGAGGCGCCATCATCGTCAACGACGCGTCGTACACGGACATCACAGGGTACGAGCCGCTCGACCCGGGTGTCTACACGCTCGACATCACCACGGCAGACGGCTCGACGACGGCCGCGTCCTTTGAGGCTGACCTCTCTGGTGCCGCTGGCGCGGCTGTGACCGTTCTCGCCTCGGGCTTCCTGACGCCAGCGGACGACCGCGACGGTCCTGCCTTTGGCCTGCTGGCGGTCTTCGCCGACGGCACAGAGGCACTTCTTCCGGAACCGACACCGAAGGCTCGCCTCCAGGTGATCCACAATGCCGCCGATCCGGATGCCGCCGTCGTGGACGTATACATCAACGACGTTCTCGAACTGGATGACTTCGCCTTCCGCACGGCGACTCCGTTCATCGACGTCCCGGCGGGCGTCGACCTGGAGGTCGCGGTCGCGCCTGGAACGTCCGCCAGCTCCGGCGAGGCCCTCTTTGCCGAGACGTTCAACCTGCCGGAGGGCTCAACGACGCAGCTGATCGCCAACGGCGTGTTGGACGACACGCAGTTTGCTGCCAACCCGGACGGCGAAGACACATCATTCCAGCTGTTGGTGGGAGCTGACGCCCGCGAAGAGGCTGAGAACGACTTCGACGTCAACTACCGTGTCGTGCACGGGGCGACAGACGCGCCCACAGTGGACATCCGGACGGCTGGCCTGACCCTTGTCGACGACGCCAGCTACACCGACATCACGGGCTACCAGCGAATCGCCACTCAGATCTTTACCGTCGAAGTAACGACGGCCGATGGCTCCGTGACGGCCGGTACGTTCGGCGTCGACTTCTCGCGCTCTGCTGGCGCGGCTGTGACCGTCCTTGCGTCGGGCTTTCTGACGCCAGCGGACAACCAGAACGGCGACGCCTTCGGCCTGCTGGCGGTCTTCGCGGATGGCACAACGGACCTTCTGACCCCCGGCCCGGCCACCGTTGCCTTCGTGCAGGTGATCCACAACTCGGCTGATCCCGGCGCCGAGGTCGTCGATGTCTACGCCAACGGCCAGATCCTGATCGACGACTTCGCCTTCCGCACGGCAACCTCGTTCCGTGGGGTGCCTGCAGACACAGACATCGAGATCGCGATCGCTCCGGGATCATCGACGAGTGCCGCCAATCCTCTGTTCTCTCAGACCTTCAACCTTCCGAGAAGCTCGACGGCGCAGCTCATCGCGACGGGCGTACTCGACGACACGCAGTTCGCGGCCAACCCGGACGGGGAAGACACCTCTTTCCAGCTTCTGGCCCGCGTCGACGTTCGGACGGTAGCCCCCGCTGGCGAGGTCCGCCTCGCCGCGATCCACGGGTCGACGGACGCCCCGACCGTCGATGTCCGGAGCGACGGCGCGATTCTCTTCGACGACCTCACCTACGGCGACTCGGAGGCGTCCACGATGATGTTCCCGCCCAACGTGTACCCGATCGACGTCACCACGGCCGACGGCTCGACGACTGCCGCGTCGTTCTCGGCGGACCTAACGGGTGCGGGTGGCCAAGTGGTGACCGTCCTTGCGTCGGGCTTCCTGACGCCAGCGGACGACCAGGACGGCAAGGCGTTCGGCCTGCTGGCGGTGTTCAACGATGGCACGGCGGACCTTCTTCCTGTGGGTCCCGTGTCCACGAGTGGCGTTCCGCAGGCTGGCGAGTTCCAGCTCGGCGCTCCAGCTCCGAACCCGGTGGCCGGTCGCGCAGCGATCACGTTCTCGCTGGCAACCCCAGGTGAGGCCTCCGTCATGGTCTACGACACGCTCGGCCGCCGCGTCGCCATCGTGGCGGAAGGCTCCTACGGCGCCGAGCCGGTCGAGGTGGACTTCGACACGGCAGGTCTCGCGGCCGGCGCCTACGTCATCCGCCTGGAGTCGGCTGGCGCCGTTCAGAGCCGAACGGTGACGGTGCTGCGCTGAGTACCGCGTAGGTGAACGCGACTGATGCGGCGGAGCAGTGGACGGCCTGCTCCGCCGCACGTGTGTTTGTGCCGCTGGCGACACGGACGCGAGCTACTGCGCCCGCTGGTGGCACACGGTGCATGTGTACGCCGAGCCCATCACGATCTCGGGCTCGGAGCGCCCCGAGGTCCACTCGGCCACCAGGCTGTCGGCGTCGACCAGCCGCTGCTCCAGCACGTCGCGGTAGGGCCAGGTCTCGTAGGCCGGCGCCAGCTGGGCGCGCCGGTAGATGGCCTTCCCCTCGTCGGCGCGTCCGTCCTTGAGCAGCACGTCGCCGAGCGTGAGCATGAACCCCTCGTAGTTGTGCGGTGCCTTCTCGGAGTTGGCGCATGCAACCGCGACGCCGAGGGCTGCCTCGTACGCATCCCCTCCGCTGGCGTCTCGCATCCCACTGCACACATCGACGTTGCGCCAGAGCTGACCTACAGCGTCGGCAAACTCTGGGGACGCGCGCGGACGGCTGCTCAGGATGAAGCCCGCGGTGAAGTGGTTGAACGTCGGGGACCGCTGGACCGACTCGCGGAGCAACGCGTGGCCTTCTGCCACCAGCACGCTGTCTCGGCGGAGATCGCCGAGCGGGAGCCGCGAACTGCCGAGCCAGCCGATGATCCGGGCGTCCTGTGGCGCGAGGCGGAAAGCCTCCTCGAAGTAGGCATCCGCCAGCACGAGGTGGTCTGTGATGGTCGGGTCCGGCGTGTCCAGTCGCGCGCGTTCCGAGACCGACCACAGGTGGGCATGCGCCAGCAGGAGCGTCACCTGCGGATCGGCCGGGTTCTCCAAGTAGGCCGCCGTCAGGAGGAAGCGGACCCGGTCGAGCGCATCGTAGGCCCCGGATTCGAAGGCGTCCCAGAAGCCCTGGACGGCGAACGGCGCGAGTCCGCCGTCGGAGGCTACCGGCGGTCGGGGCTCCGGGAGGAGCATGGCACCCGCTGGCGCAGCCCGGTCCTGGGAGGTGCGCTCAACGGGCC
>JBCDLV010000064.1:0-13678 GCA_038744895.1 Bacteroidota bacterium
ACCAACCGACGCCTCGACGTCGACGGGGATGGCATCGACCAGGATGGGGCCTCTCGTTCCCGCTGGCGTCACGATGGCACCCGCTGGCGAAGGCTATACGGTCTCCTGCGCGGCCGCGCGGGCGAGCGCCATGTCGGCCTCGACCATTTCCACTGCAAGCGCATCGACTGTGGTCTCAGGACGCCAGCCGAGGTCGCGCTCCGCCTTCGAGGCATCCCCCAAAAGGAGATCGACCTCCGTAGGACGGTAATACCGAGGGTCGACCCGGACGACCGCGGCTCCCGTATCAACTCGGCGTCCGACTTCATTTTCTCCCTTGCCTTCCCATGCCAGGTCGATTCCAGCAGCTCCGAAGGCCAAATCGCAAAACCGGCGGACCGTCGTCGTCACGCCCGTCGCCAGAACCCAATCGCCCGGGGTGTCATGGCGGACCATCCGCCACATGCCCTCCACGTAGTCGCGCGCATGTCCCCAGTCGCGCTCGGCATCGAGGTTGCCGAGGTACACGGCCTCCTGGAGTCCCAGCGCGATGCGTGCGGCCGCGCGGGTGATCTTTCGGGTCACGAACGTCTCGCCCCGTCGGGGACTCTCGTGGTTGAAGAGGATCCCGTTTGACGCGTGGATGCCGTACGCCTCTCGATAATTGACGGTGATCCAGTAGCCGTAGAGCTTGGCGACGCCGTAGGGAGAGCGCGGATAGAACGGCGTAGACTCAGACTGTGGGGTCTCCGCGACTTTCCCGTACAGCTCAGACGTGGATGCCTGGTAGAAGCGCACTGTGCGCTCCATCCCGAGAATCCGAATCGCTTCGAGTAGCCGAAGCGTTCCGATGGCATCCGCGTTGGCGGTGTACTCGGGTGTCTCGAACGAAACCGCCACGTGGCTCTGGGCCGCGAGGTTGTACACCTCGTCCGGCTGGACCTCCTGGACGAGACGGATCAGGTTGGTCGAGTCCGTGAGGTCCCCGTAGTGGAGACGGAACCGCACGTCGGTCTCGTGCGGGTCTTGGTAGAGATGATCCACGCGGTCCGTGTTGAACGAGGAGGCGCGGCGCTTCACACCATGGACTTCGTAGCCCTTCGCCAGCAGCAACTCGGACAGGTAGGATCCGTCCTGGCCCGTCACACCGGTGATCAGTGCACGACGGCGTCGTCCATCGGGCTCGCGGATGTCGGACGCGCCAGCGGGGGTCGGGGTCACAGAACCGTTGGCAGGAGAGTCAGCAGTCACGATGCAGGAACGAGAGAATCGAGGTACCAGCGGTAGGTCGAGTCGATGCCGTCGCGGAGATCGGTGCTCGCGCGCCAGCCCAGGCCTTCAAGTCGGCTGACATCGAGCAGCTTGCGCGGCGTGCCGTCCGGCTTGGAATCGTCCCACCGGATCGGATTCGAGGAGCCGACGACATCGCGGACGAGTTCCGCCAGCTGGCGGATGGGGAGATCGTCTCCGATCCCCACGTTCAGAAGCCCGTCGGGGGCCGCGTTGCGAAGATCGTCCTCCGGAAGCTGGAGCGCGAAGACGATGGCGTCCGCCAGATCGTCGGCGTGGAGGAATTCGCGTCTGGGCGAGCCCGTGCCCCAGAGCGTGACAGGGGCTCCTGTTTTGGCCTCCTTGGCCTCGTGGAACCGGCGGATCAGAGCGGGCAGCACGTGGCTCGTCTCTAAGTCGAAGTTGTCGCCCGGACCGTACAAATTGGTCGGCATGAGCGAGACCACATCGTCGCCATGCTGGCGGTGAAAGCCCTCCGCTAGCTCGATGCCTGCGATCTTGGCGATCGCGTAGGGCCGGTTGGTCGGCTCCAGCGGGCCTGTCAGGAGGTGCGTTTCCTTCATCGGCTGAGGAGCCTCGCGCGGGTAGATACACGACGACCCCAGAAATAGAATCCGGCCTCGCTGGCCGACGCCAGCGGCATGCGCTGCGCCGATGGTGTTCAACGCGATCTCCAGGTTGTCAGCGACGAAATCCGCCGGGTAGTCGCGGTTGGCGAGGATCCCGCCCACCTTGGCGGCAGCGATGACCACCATGCCAGGGCTCGTCTCGTCGAAGAGCGCATCGACCGCCTGGCGGTCCTGGAGGTCGACCTCATCCCGAGTCCGGAGGATCAGGTTGTCGAAGCCAGCGGACCGCAACGCTCGGACGACCGCCGAGCCCACCAGCCCCCGGTGGCCGGCGACGAAGATGGGGGTATCGGGATCCGTCAGGTGCACAGTGCCAACAGTGGGGTCGCAGAGGATACGCGTGCCAGCGGGCGCTCTCAGGCGAGACCGGACGAAGACGGTCAAGGCGCGGCGTAGACCTTGACAGAGTCGTATTTCCGCAAGCGCACGGAGCCTGGCTTGGCCCCCCTGGGCTTGGTCACGTCGCAGGCCCGGCACACGTGGACATCAACCTTGCCCGTCGCGTTCTTCGCCTTCGAGTGGCGCACCGCCAGCTCGGCGGCCTTCTTGACGACGCCGCGCGGCACCTCACCACCCGCTGGCGTCCGCACGACTACGTGACTACCGGGGGTTCCCCCGCCCACGTGAAGCCATACATCATGTGGGCGAGCCACCTTGAAGGTCAACCGGTCGTTGTCCCTGGCGGATTTGCCTACCAGCACCTCGTAGCCATCGATGTCGTGGGTGTCGTAGTCGGCGAGCGTCGAGGGACGGCGTGGCATGTGTGATCTTGGAGGTTCGGCAACCTAGCCATGACCACACGCCTCCTCTCCGACCCTGCCGATGCCGCTCGCGTACTCCGCTCTGGTGGCTTGTGCGCGTTTCCGACCGAGACGGTGTACGGGCTCGGCGCCGACGCCCAGGATGCGTCCGCCGTAGATCGCGTATTCGAGGCCAAGGGGCGCCCGGCCGACAACCCCCTCATCGTCCACCTCGCAAACGTCGATCAGGTGAGCGATGTCGCTGTCCCAACCCCACTCGGGCGCCAGCTGCTGCGCGCCTTCTCACCAGGACCACTGACGATCGTGCTCCCCGCTCGGTCATACGTCTCCAGACGAGTCACCGCGGGGCTCGACACCGTCGCGATCCGCATTCCGTCCAATCCGCTGGCGCTCGCCCTGCTGGCGGCCACCGGACGACCTGTCGTCGCACCCTCTGCCAACCGGAGTGGCCGACCGAGTCCGACCACGTGGGATGCGGTGCGCGACGATCTCGACGGCCGCGTCGACGCCATCCTGCAAGGTCCCGCGACCGACCTCGGGATCGAGTCGACGGTCGTGGACGCCAGCGGGGAGACTGTGCGCATCCTGCGGCCTGGCATCGTCACGCTTGGCGACCTCCAGGACGTCGTGGGTAACCTGGTCACCGAAGCGCTGGATGACGCTGGCGCTGCGCGGTCCCCTGGACTGCGCCACCGCCACTACGCGCCAGAGGCGGCCGTCCGCGTTTTGACCGCCTCCGCCGACGCGCGACCCGCTGGCGACGCCGCCTGGATCGGGCTGTCGGAACCGCCAGCGGGCTACGCACAGGTCCGTGTATGCCAGGATATCGAGGCGTACGCTCAGGTGCTCTACCACGCGCTTCGCGAGTTCGACGCCCGTGGCGTATCGCGCATCGACGCCGAGGCAGTCCCGGCAGTCGGCCTCGGCGTAGCGCTCATGGACCGCCTTCGCCGGGCCGCTGCGGGCTGATTTCCCGACGCGCGCGAGTTCAGGTCTCCGGCTCCAAGACCGCGTCGAGCTCGATCTCGACCAGCAAGTGGTCGTCGATCAGTCGGGAGACCTCTACCATCGTCGCAGCAGGGGGTGAATCGCCGAACACCGTGGCATGGGCACGTCCCACGGCCTCGGCGTCCCGTGCGATGTCGGTGACGTACATCCGCGTCCGAATCACGTCAGACGGCTCTCCGCCCAGTTGGAACACGGCATCCAACGCGACCGACAGGGCCGCGAGGGTCTGCGCACGGGCGTCATCGCCTGGTGCCGTCGTCCCCGAGACCGCGATGGTGTCTCCGATGCGGACTGCCCGGCAATAGCCATACGCAGCTTCCCAGGGTGCGCCGCTGTGGACCGTCGTGCGCGTCATAGGGCGACGCGGATGCGAAACGGAACGGCCGGGCCTTGCTCACCCTCCTCGAAGACGTCGGGCAAGACGACGTGGACCAGCACGGCCGATCCGATCCCGATGGCCGCACCCGCCAGCACATCCGTCGGGTAGTGGACGCCGTGCCACATCCGGGTGAGGCCCATCCCGGTGGCCCAGGCAGCCGACGGGACGATCACATACCACTCCGGGTAGCTAAGGCTCAGCGATGTCGCCGTCACCCACGCGGATGACGTATGACCGGAGGGGAATGAATACGGGTCGCGCACGTCCTCCCTCAAGTAGCGACGATCGCGGGTGGCCATGTCTCCGAGCGCCACGTACGGACGAGCGCGGTTGACCGTGCGCTTGAGCGCGAACGTCGTCCCGAGGCTCAGCGCCTGGGACAAGGTCAGGCGGAGTGCAGGATCGAGGTCAGCGCCTGCGAGGCCGGAGATGGCCCACGCCGCCGGAGCCGAGGCGAGGAAAATGGGATACGAGGTCTCGTTGATGACCTCCATCGGCACCGCGAAGAGAGGACTCTCGATGCCATAGACCGCCCGGAGAATCTGGACCTCGACCGTTTCGACCCCGACAGGCAAGCCATCCGCCGCCAGCGGCACGTCCTGCCCGCTGGCGGACGTTGCGATCAGGAACAACAGAACGGCAGAACGGCGCATGGCCGAAGCTACGCGCCGTTCCGGTGGGGGTCAGACGAGGGAACCGCTGGCGACGAACGCCAGCAGGGTCGCTTAGGCCTCCACGAGGTCCTCTTCTGCGCCCTCGTCGTCGGAGGACGGGATCATGCCGAGCGCTTCCTTGACGGCGTGCTTGACCGCCTCGCGGCGGTCGTCGTTGGTCCGGAGCCACTCCTTGGTGGCGTCGCGCCCCTGGCCAATTCGCTCCTCGCCGTATGAATACCACGACCCCGACTTCTGGATCACGTCGTGCTCCAATCCCAGGTCGATCAACTCGCCGAGAGACGAGACGCCCTCGCCGTAGATGATGTCGAACTCGGCCTGGCGGAACGGGGGGGCCACCTTGTTCTTGACCACCTTCACGCGCGTCCGGTTGCCGACGACCTCCTGGCCGTCCTTGATCGCACCGATCCGGCGGATGTCCATGCGGACGGACGAGTAGAACTTCAGCGCCCGGCCGCCAGCGGTGGTCTCCGGGGAGCCGAACATGACGCCGATCTTCATCCGGATCTGGTTGATGAAGATGAGGATCGTCTTGGTCCGGTTGATGGTGCCGGTCAGCTTGCGGAGCGCCTGGCTCATGAGGCGCGCCTGGATGCCGACGTGGCTGGCGCCCATCTCGCCTTCGATCTCCGCCTTGGGCACGAGCGCCGCGACCGAGTCGACGACGACCACATCGAGCGCTCCGGACCGGACAAGCATGTCGCAGATCTCCAGCGCCTGCTCGCCGGTGTCCGGCTGGCTCATCAGGAGATCGTCCGTGTTCACACCCAGCTTCTCGGCGTAGGTGGGGTCGAAGGCGTGCTCCGCGTCGATGAACGCGCACGTGCCTCCGAGCTTCTGCGCCTCGGCGACGATCTGTGTCGCAAGCGTCGTCTTGCCCGAGGACTCGGGGCCGTAGATCTCTACGATGCGGCCCCGCGGGACGCCGCCGATCCCGAGGGCGTGGTCGAGGGTGAGGCTGCCAGTCGAGACAGCGTCGATCAAGACGGGCGGCGCATCGCCCATCTTCATGATGGCGCCTTTGCCGTAGTTCTTCTCGATCTGCTTCATCGCCAGCTCGAGCGCTTTGGACTTGGCGGCAGCGTCGGCGGGCAGGGTAATGGTCTTCGCCATGAGGGCAAGCTCCAGACGGAGCGGGCTTGGGGATGTAGAGGGCCGAGTGCGTGGGCCCCTCAGGCACGATAGGAACGGCGCAGGGTACGGCCACCGGGGTGACACCTTCGCGTCACGGGCATCGCTGCCCTAGACTCACGCCGTGTGTGCTCGTAACCCGGCACCTCGCCAAAGGCTCCGCCTTGCCCCCTCTCAACGCCTGTCGGTACGCTACGGACCCTCCTCCAAGCACGTCGTGGACTATCCCATCATCCGTCTCCGGGACGGCTTTCGCGGTCAGAAGGAGCACCTCCGGCCGGACATTCGCCGCTTCCAGCGCCTACTGATCTCTGCTGGCGAGCGAGCCATCGTCGCGGACGGCTGGTATGGCACGCAAAGCAAGCAAGCCACCGAGCGGATTCAAGGACGAGATGGGTTCGTCTCCGACGGGGTGGTGCGTCCCTCGTTGTGGGTGTGGATGGAGTACCTCGGCGGAGGTCCACGGCCGTCGCCGGGCCGGGGAATGAGCCTGGGTCAACTCGTCTCGATCGTCGGCCAGCGGCGGGCCACGGAGGCTCAGCGCCACCTGGAGGGCCTCAACGGAGCCATGTCCACCTACGACATCGACACACCACTTCGGCGCGCCCACTTCTTGGCCCAGGTGGCCCACGAAAGCGGCGGCCTCCGCTGGACAGAAGAACTGGCATCCGGGGATGCGTACGAAGGCCGGGACGATCTAGGCAACACCCAGCCCGGGGACGGGCGACGCTTCAAGGGACGGGGGCTGATCCAGCTGACTGGTCGGTTCAACTACCGGCAATACACGACACACCACCGCCAGAACGGCGGGCGCGAGAACTTCGAGTCGCGGCCGACCCAAGTCGCAGAGCCTCCCTTCGCGTCGGACGTCGCCGGATGGTTCTGGGACACGCGCAACATCAACGCTCTCGCCGACACCGACGACATTGAAGCCGTCACGCGACGCGTCAATGGCGGCCTCCGCGGTATCGACGAGCGGAGGCGCTACCTGTCGCTTGCCAAGACTGCCCTGATGCCTCAGACCTGATCCCGACGCATCAGCTGGCGACGCACGAGATCGATCGCAGCGGTCGACGACAGCTCGATGTTGGCGGACCGGCCAGAGAGGAGCTGCAGCCGGACCGCGTGCTGCATGTCGCCGTCGTCGTAGGCGATCCATACCGTCCCCACAGGCTTCTCCGGCGAGCCTCCCGTGGGCCCCGCGACCCCGGTCGTCGCGACGCCGATGTCGGCCCCCAACCGCTGGCGCACGCCGGCCGCCAGTTGGCGCGCGACGGACTCGCTCACGGCACCCTCAGCCTCGATGACGTCTGGATCGACGCCCAAGATGTCGGCCTTTGCGCTGTTCGAGTAGGCCACCACACCGCCCAGCACGACCCGGCTGGCGCCAGGAATCGCGGTGAGCCGAGACGAGACGCGGCCACCGGTGCAGCTCTCCGCGATGGCGACGGTGCTCCCCCGCTCGGCGAGCATGTCGAGGACGACGGCTTCGAGGACCTGCTTTCCCTCTCCGAAGACCAGCCGGCCGAGCCGCTGGCGGATGGCGTCGGCGACGGAGTCCAGACGCGATTGAGCTCGAGCGGAATCGGTGCCTCGAGCGGTGACTCGGATCCGGACGCTGCCCAGGCTGGGGAGGTAGGCGATGCTGAGACCCGGAGGGAGGTCGGAGACGAGGTCTTCGATCTGAGCGGAAAGGTCGCTCTCCCCTTTTCCCACCGTCAGGATGGTGCGGGACAGGACGGTCCCGTCGCGGTGCTCCGCGAGGCGCACAGCGACCTCGGACTCGAACAGCGCCTTCATCTCTCCGGGCACCCCCGGGAGCACCGCGATGAACTGGTCGCCTGCGGAGGTGGCCCGTGTACCCCAGAGTCCGGGCGCGCTGCCGACGGTGTTCCGAAGGGCCTCGAACCCCTCCGGCAGGCGGGCCATCCGACGACCGATCTCGGGCATCACGCGGCCTCGGGACTCGTAGCGGTCGCGGATCCAGCCGAGGACGTCCGGACGCTCCTCAAGCGGGAGATCAAACGCTCGTGCCACAGCTTCTACGGTCACGTCGTCGTGCGTGGGACCGAGGCCACCGGTGACGACGATGACGCGCGCACCTTGCGCGGTCGCTTTCGCGATCGACGCCCCGATGACCTCAATGTCATCCCCCACCGTTTCGCTGGTCGCCACGTCGACGCCAGCGAGAGCGAGGTGCTCGCCGAGCCAGGCGGCGTTCGTGTTGACGATCTGGCCGAGGAGGAGTTCGTCGCCGACGGTGAGGAGGTGTCCGGTCATAGGGTCGTGTCTCGGGGCCGCTCACCACGCCAGCGGGAGGGCCTCGTTCCCGCCGTTCGATGCCGACCTACTCGCCGACGGTCTTATGCCGCTCCTCCGCGCTCGACGCTCCACGCGGATGGGTCGCGCCGCCAGTCGCTCAAGGTGTCCAACTCATCCCGACTGAGGGCTCCCGATGCCTGGGCCGTGGCCGCCAGGTCGTCCAGGGTTACCAAGGCGTGCAACGGAACACCCGCCTCGTCGAACGCGGCAACGGCTGCGTTCAAGCCGTACGTGAACACCGCTAGCACGCCAGCGACATGCGCACCAGCGTCGCGAAGGACGTTCGCCACGTGGAGAACAGACCCGCCCGTGGAGACCAAGTCTTCCACGATGACCACGCGCGCTCCGCGTTGAACGCGTCCTTCGATCTGGTTCTGGCGGCCGTGCGCCTTGGCAGCGGATCGCACGTAGGACAGAGGCAACCGCTGGCGATCTGCAAGCAGAGTCCCCATCGGAATTCCGGCTGTGGCGGCTGCGGAGACGGCATCCACGTCTGTGCTCATGGACGCCAGCAGGTCCGTTAACCCATTCAGCACGCGGTCGCGCGTGTCGGGGTACGACAGCATCAGCCGGTTGTCCGTGTAGACCGGAGAGAGACGACCGCTCGCCCACGTGAAGGGATCCTCCGGACGCAACGCGACGGCTCCGATGCGGAGCAGGTCCCTCGCGATGTCGCTCGCACGCTCCGTCATGCTTCCGGGGCGTCTCGGAAATAAAGCAGCCCCGTGTAGACCGTCACGGCTGCTGTCACGACCAGGAAGACCAAGGCCGCTGGCGAGGCGAGCGCATCGTGCAAGAACCCACCGAGGACCGCGAGGGGACCCGCGACTGTCTCCAAGTGTGTTCCCGCGAGGAAAACGAACGCTGTGATCAGAAAGGTGAGTTGCCACGCCGTCTTCCACTTCGCAGCCGATGACGTCGCGAGGGGCTTTCCGGCCCGCTCTCTCACGGACCGCAGCGCGGTCACCGCCGCGTCACGGACAGCGATGGCGCCGATGGCGAGCCAGGGTACCCACGCACCCAGTGGATCGACCAAACCGGGACCGATCGGGTCCAGAAACGGAATCAAGAAGAAGGCCCCGAGCACCAAGATCTTGTCCGCCAGCGGGTCGAGGAACTGACCGAGGCGCGAGCCGACGCCGTACTGCCTCGCCAGACGGCCATCGAGCCAGTCGGTGATGGCCGCGAGGATGAACAGGGCTGCGCCCGAGACCTGTCCCCAGACCGTGCCTGTCCAGAGTAAGTAGAGACACACCGGGGCCGCGATGATGCGGCCGATGGTGAGGGCGTTGGGGACGTGCTTCATCTAGGGTGAGGCCCAGAAGAGGGGCACCGCAAGATACCCTGTGCACCAGTGGCCCTGGATTCCTGGCATGCGGATATGCCATAACGGCAATCAATCCCCGTTGGCACGCACATTGTTCGTCTCCGAGGCGGCTGGCCTCCTGACGCACAGACAGGAACCGGATCCTCCGGCTCAACGCTGCGTAGCCCTGCCCGCCCCGGCAGACCGCCAGCGTCTTTCAAGCACTCACTCTACACGTTTATCTCCAATGGGCAAGATTATCGGCATCGACCTTGGTACGACGAACTCCGTCGTCTCGGTCATGGAGGGCAACGAGCCCGTCGTCGTTCCAAATGCGGAAGGCGGCCGGACAACCCCATCTGTCGTCGCATTTAAGAAGGACGGTGAGCGCCTCGTCGGTGCGCCTGCAAAGCGACAGGCCATCACGAACCCGACCAACACGCTGTTCTCGGTCAAGCGGTTCATGGGTCGCAAGCACGACGAGGTCGGCGAGGAGATCAAGACTGTCCCATATGCCGTCGTGTCGGGTGATTCAGGCGTGGCTCGGATCGAGGTCGAGACCGGTGGCGACAGCAAGCGCTACACGCCCCAGGAAATCTCGGCGATGGTGCTCGGGAAGCTGAGGCAAACCGCCGAGGACTACCTGGGGGAGCGCGTGACACAGGCTGTGATCACGGTCCCAGCCTACTTCAACGATGCGCAGCGCAAGGCCACGAAAGAGGCAGGCCAGGTGGCAGGTCTCGAGGTCAAGCGCATCCTGAACGAACCCACGGCCGCCGCACTCGCCTACGGTCTTGATAAAGCCAGCGATGTCGATCAAACCATCGCGGTGTACGATCTCGGTGGTGGCACGTACGACATCTCCATCATGGAGCTCGGAGACGGCGTCTTCGAGGTTAAGAGCACCAACGGCGACACCCATCTCGGAGGCGACGACTTCGACCAGCGCTTGATCGACTGGATCGCGGACGAGTTCAAGAGCTCTGACGGCATCGATCTCCGGACCGATGCCATGGCGCTGCAACGCCTCAAGGAAGCGGCCGAAGGCGCCAAGATGGAGTTGTCATCTGCATCGCAGACCACGATCAACCTGCCCTTCATCACGGCGACGCAGGATGGGCCGAAGCACCTGACGCTAGACCTCACCCGGGCGAAGTTCGAGCAGCTGGTCGATGACCTGATCGCACGCACGATCCCCCCGATGCAGAAGGCTCTTTCGGATGCGGGTCTGACCAAGGATCAGATCGACGAGGTGATTCTCGTCGGTGGGTCGACGCGAATTCCCAAGGTGGAGCAGGTCGTCAAGGAGTTCTTCGGCAAGACGCCCAACAAGTCCGTCAGCCCGGAAGAGGTCGTCGCGCTAGGTGCGGCGATTCAAGGCGGCGTCCTCTCGGGCGACGTCACCGATGTTCTTTTGCTCGACGTCACGCCGCTCAACCTCGGTATCGAGACGCTGGGCGGAGTCATGACAAGTCTCATCCCTGCGAACACGACCATCCCGACCCGTAAGTCGGAGACATTCTCAACGGCAAGCGACAACCAGCCCTCCGTCGAGATCCACGTCCTGCAAGGCGATCGGTCGATGGCGGTAGACAACCGGACCATCGGGCGCTTCCACCTGGACGGCATTCCCCCCGCTCCACGGGGCCTCCCCCAGATCGAAGTCACCTTCGACATCGACGCGGATGGCATCCTCTCAGTGAGCGCGAAGGACAAGGCCACCGGGAAGGAGCAGTCCATCCGTATCGAAGCCTCCTCAGGCCTCAGCGATCAGGAAATTGAGGCCATGCGCAAGGCTGCCCGGGAGAACGCCGCCGAGGACGCCAAGCGGAAAGACTCTGTCGACAAGTTCAACCAGGCGGACAGCCTCATCTTCTCCACGGAGAAGAACCTCTCGGAGTACGGAGACAAGCTGCCTGCTGAGAAGCGAGCGCAGATCGAAAGCGGCCTGGAGCGGCTCAAGGAAGTCAAGAATGGCCAGAAGCTCGACGAGGTAGAGTCTGCCATGGAGCAGCTGAACGCCGCGTGGAGCGCCGCAGCCGAGGATCTGTACAAGGCCCAACAGGCAGACGCCGAAGCGAATGGCACGGACGGCACCTCCGGCACCCCATCAGACGATCAGCCTACGACAGAAGACGCAGACTTCGAGGTCGTCGACGAGGGCGAAGCCAAGAGCTAGCCATCGTAACCACCGCCAGCGGGCCCTGCCGGCGCCTCGCCCCGGTCGCCGACGTGACCGGGGCGATTTGCTTTCGAGACGCGTCCGAAGCGTAGCCTCTGCGCCGCAAATCCAGCCTGGAGCGACGAACGCAAGACTGGTGCCAACGGAGAGGTCCTATCGGAACGATGACAGAGCCCAGCTGCACCATTCACTGGTGAAGACACCGCCCGCTGGCGAGGTATGCACGTGCAGAGGTCACCGGTCAGGGATAGACCATCTCACAGCGCGACCCATGCACGGGCCGGTGGCTCAGGCAGCCTCAGGAGTGGTCGGGCTCTGCTCGACGTTCTCGGCCTGTCCTTCGACGCTCTGCTCCTCGCCAGTGGGCACTGCGACGGGCGTCCTGTCACGAGTCTCACCTGATGACTCCGCCTCGCGTGGATCGCTGTCCGACGAGCCAAACTCCTCGGCGAAGATGTCCCAGACGGTGAGGAACAAGCCTGCCACGACCGGCCCGACTACGAGACCCGAAAATCCGAACGTAGCCAGCCCACCCAGCGTCGAGAGCAAGATCATGTAGTCCGGCATTCCGGCGTCTCGGCCGACGAGGATTGGCCGAAGCGCATTGTCTACGGTGCCCATCAGGCCCACCCCAATGCCGGCCAAAATGAGTGCCTTGACCCAGGCCCCGGACGCCAGCAGGTACAGCGCGGCCGGTACCCAGACGATCGCTCCCCCCACAGCCGGCAGAAGCGAGAACACTGCCATCATCACGCCCCACAGCACAGGCGAGCCGAGGCCGAGGACGGCGAAGCCTACCCCGCCAATGGTGCCTTGAATCGCCGCGATCACGAACGTGCCTTTCACGGTCGCACGCGTGACCGCGGCAAACTTCGAGAGGAGTCGCCGCTCTCTCGTATCGCCGAGCGGCAACGCCCGGATCAGCACGTTTTGGAGACGTTCGCCATCCCGCACGAAGAAGAACAGGACGTACAAAGTCACCGCCAGCAAGAGCGTAAACGTCACGGCTTGCTGACCCACAGCGATGAGACGCGTCGCTACGCCTTGGCTCACAGCCAACGCAGACTGGGAGATGCGCTCGCGTAGGCCGTCGAAGTCGATTCCCAGCTCTTCGACACGTTGCCCGAGACGGGGCAGCATCCGCTCCACCGCTGCGACAGGCTCCGTCAAGTCGATCTGCCCGGTGGCCACCTGGCGATAGACGTCGACCGCCTCTTGCGTGACGAGCGTGCCCAAGAAGACCAACGGGGCCACGACGGCAACCAGCACCGTCAGAAGCGTGAGGAGAGCCGCAGCGGAAGCCCTACCGCGCAGCAGACGTCGGAAGCGCTCGAAGAGCGGTGTGAACAAAACCGCGAGAACGATGGCCCAGAACACAGGCAGCAAGAAGCCGCCGATGGTCCAGGCGAAAGCCACCGTGACGACTGCCACTAGAAGCAGAAAGGACCGGTTTTCGAGAGGGCTGAACTGCATGGGGTATGACTGGACTCTGAAAGGTATCGGTCTGGTCCGCGGCGAGTTGCATGGACGAAGCAGGGGATTTCCCAGTCCCTCTTGACGCGGAGGATTCTATGCCCTATCGTTCCAGTGACGAGTGAAGTCGAGCCTGGCGATCTGTCCGGGGGGACGACAACCGGCCCGACACGCTCCCCCAAACCCCGACCGGCGCGATAGCTGGTCGGGGTTTCTTGGTTCTATCACATGGCTGGACACCTGAAAATTGTTGCCCTGCAATTACTTACGCCATACACCTTATGTAGAACGGCAGAACAAGTGCGCCCTTGCCGGTGGGCGACCGGTTGATGACGACGCTCAAGGTCGCGCCCGAGTCCCGCTATATTGAGCGCAGGCCTGCAACGTGCAGGCTGCCTAGTCTTCTCTCCAAGAGCCCCGTTATGGGCAAGGTCATCGCGGTTGCGAACCAGAAGGGCGGCGTCGGCAAGACGACGACAGCTGTCAACCTGGCCGCCTCGCTCGCAGCCTCTGAGCACCCGACCCTTCTCCTCGACACCGACCC
>JBCDLV010000065.1:0-13587 GCA_038744895.1 Bacteroidota bacterium
CTCTCCCGCTGGCGGTTGCCGCCAGCGGCTCTCCATGCCTTCATGCTGCTTTCTGACCTTCGCCACGCGGTTCGCCAACTCAAAAGCCATCCGGGATACTCCGCCCTGTCCGTAGCGGGGCTGGCCACAGGCCTCGCGTGCTGTCTCCTGATCGCGCTGTTCGTGATCGACGAGCTGTCGTTCGACACGACCCATCCCGAGGTCGAGCGCCTGTACCGCGTGGAGCAGGACTGGCAGGCGGGGCCAGACGGCGACCTCCAACGCACGGCCGCCATCCAGGCGCCCGTCGCCGACCTGCTGCGTCCGGAGATCCCAGGCATCGAAGCCATCGTCCGCGTGACGAGCGCCGACAGCCCTGTGGTGACCGCTGGCGACCTGCGCTTCAAGGAGGACCGGTTCCTCTACGCCGAGCCGGCCTTCTTCGAGTTGTTCGACGTCGATCTGATCAGCGGAGACGCCCGTGCACTCTCCCGCCCGCAGACCCTGATCCTGAGCGAGCCCACCGCCGTCACCATCTTCGGCGAGGGCGACCCCATCGGACGCGAGGTCGAGATCCGAATCGATCCGAGATCCCCCGCTGAGACCTTCGAGGTCGTCGGCGTCATGGCGGAGATGCCGCGTGCCCTCCACCTCCGGGGCGACATCGTGGCCTCCTTCGCCTCGACGCTCAACGCCGAGGACGCCCAGCAGTGGTTCCAGACGGCGAGCACCTACGTCCGTCTGCGCGAGGGTGTCGACGCCCCTCAGACGGCCGCCAGCATCACCGCGGCCGTCACCCGACAGAGCGCCAGCGGGGAGCAAACGGCCTTCGATGCCGAGACGCACCTTCTCCCCGTGACGGACATCCACCTCCGGAGCACGGCCACCAACGAGATCGTGCCGCAGGGCGACATCCGGTACGTGTGGCTGTTCTCGGCCATCGCGCTCGTCGTCCTGCTCATCGCCGGCATCAACTACATGAACCTGGCGACGGCGCGCGGCGCGCGGCGGTCTCAGGAGATCGGCGTCCGAAAGGCGATCGGAGCCGGCACAGGCCAACTCGTACGCCAGTTCCTCAGCGAGTCGTTCGTGGTCACCGGGCTGTCGCTCGTCTTGGCGCTCGCGATCGTGGCGCTGGCGCTCCCCGGATTCGGACAGTGGATGTCGCGCCCGCTGGCGCTTCCGGTGGGCGAGCCCGGGTTCTGGGCAGCGCTCCTGGGCATCACGGTCGTCCTCAGCGTCGGTGCCGGGAGCTATCCGGCGTTGGTACTCTCCGCGGCAGCGCCGACGTCTTCTCTGAGCGGATCGGCCCGGACGGCCTCCCGTACGCTCACACGCAAGGTGCTCGTCGTCGGGCAGTTTGTCGCGACCGTCGTGCTGATCGCGTGCACCCTGGGCATCATGCGCCAGCTGCACTTCGTGCAGAACGCTCGGCTCGGGTTCACTCCGGACCAGACCCTCGTAATCGAAGCTGGCTCTGCCCTCGCGTCGGGCGACGAGGCCTTCCGCCAGGCCGCAGAGCAGATCCCAGGCGTCGAGCAGGTCAGCCTGGGATCCGCCGCCCCCGGACTGCCAGCGGGCATCCGGTTCTTCCCGGCCGCCGAGGTCGAAGGCCAGGACGATGCGGATGGCGGCATGGTGATCTTCGAGTGGGTCAAGGCCGACGCGGCCTTCGTGGATGTGCTCGACCTCCAGCTGGCGACGGGCCGCTCGTTCTCTCCGGACCGTCCGTCGGACGTCGGACGCAGCGTGATCCTCAACGAGGCCGCCGTGGAGACGTTGGGCTGGGCAGACCCCGTTGGCAAGACGATGGGAACAGGCGAGGGCCAGGTGGAGGTCATCGGCGTGGTTGAGGACTTTCACTTCGCCGACATGCGGACCGAGATCGGCCCGCTGCTGATCGAGTACGACCCGGCGGCGCGGGACTACGCGATGGTGAAGCTGCGCTCGGAGGATCTCCCCGAGACCCTCGCCGGGGTCGAGTCGCTGTGGGGCACGGTCGCCCCCGACTACCTCTTCGACGCCTTCTTCCTGGACGACCACTTCGCCGCCATGTACCGCGCCGAGCGTCTGGTCGGCCAGATGTTCCTCGCGTTTTCCCTGCTGGCGGTCTTGGTGGCGTGCCTCGGCCTGTTCGGGCTCGCGATGCTGGCGGCGGAGCAGCGAACCAAGGAGATCGGCATCCGCAAGGTACTCGGCGCCAGCGTGGCCTCCCTGGTCGGGCTCCTCTCGCGAGAGTCGGCGGCGCTCGTCTGCGTCGCCTTCGTGATCGGCGCCCCGCTGGCCTACCTCTTCTTGCGCGACTGGCTGTCGGTCTTCGTGTATCGCGCCGAGCTGTCGGCGGGCCTCTTCCTTCTGGCCGGGGGCCTCACGGTGACCATCGCCTTGGGCACAGTCAGCGTGCAGGCTCTCCGCGCCGCCACGGCCGACCCCATCCGCGCCCTTCGCGCCGAGTAACCCGCCCTCCCCCCTCGCCATGCTCTCGACCTACGTCTCCCTCGCGGCCCGCCGCATGCGTCGGCATACCGGCTACGTCGTTCTCAACGTCGTCGGCCTCGCAATCGGCCTCGCGGGGTGCCTGCTGATCGCCTGCTTCGTCGGGAGCGAGCTGAGCGTCGACCGGTTCCACGACGACGCGGACCGGACCTTCCGCGTGGTCCAGGCGACGGATGACGGCGGGTCCGCATGGACGGGAGGCGCACACGCCGCGCTCCTCCGCGAGAGCACCGCTGGCGTCGAGGCCACCGCGCGTGTCATCCCAGAGGAACGGACGCTCACCATTCCCGAGGGACCCGCTTCCGAGCAGGCCGTCTTCGTGGAGACCGCCTTCGCCTACGTCGACCCCTCGTTCTTCGACGTGTTCTCGTTCCAGCTGGCGACTGGCGACCCAGAGACGGCGCTCGACGCGCCCGGCACCATCGTCCTCTCCGGAGAGACGGCCCGCCGCTACTTCGGAGATGCGGACCCCTTGGGACAGGTCGTCACCATGTACGACGCGTACAACGAGCCCAACCAGGTCCCGCTGACGGTCACGGGCGTCCTGGCCGACACGCCAGGGCGGTCCCACCTCGACCTCAACGCCCTCTCGTCGACCTCGACGTTCGAGGGGCAGTATGGGCCACTGACGCAGTTCGGATGGCCCGGCCTGTACACCTACGCGCGACTCGCCTCAGGGGCCGATCCGCAAGCCATCGCGGCCAGCACGACGGCGGCGATCCCCACCGATGAAGAGGCCTCGCCGCTCGGCCTCCAGCCTCTGACCGACATCTTCCTGCACCCGCAGCCGGAGGGGGAGCCCGGCGCGATGGGATCCATCACGATGGTCTATGGGCTCTCGGCGATGGCCCTGATCGTCCTTCTGCTCGCGTGCATCAACTTCGCGAACCTCGCGGTCGCCCGGGCGAGTGCCCAGGTTCGCGCGGCGGGGATCCGGCGATCGGTCGGTGCCCAGAGGTCCCAGCTCATGACCGAGTCCCTGGTCGACACCTACGTGCAGATCGGGGTCGCGTTGGTCATCGCGTTGGTCATCGTGGCAGGGTCCCTGCCCTGGGTCGGGCAGGTCGTCGGTCAGGACCTGTCGTCCGTCATCAGCTCTGGCCCTCCCGGCGTGCTCCTTCTCGTCGGCCTGGTGGTCCTGACGGGACTCGTCGCCGGGGGGTACCCGGCTGTCCTGGTCGCGCGCCAGCAGCCCGCTCTGTCCCTTCGGGGCATGGTCCGCCACCCGAGGGGCACGACCCGGCTCCGCTCAGGCCTCGTCGTCGCTCAGTTTGGGTGTGCCGTGGCTCTCCTCGTGGGCGCCCTCATCGTGCAGTCTCAGGTCGACTACGTTCGCGACCTCAGCCTCGGGTTCGACCGCCAGCAGGTCGTCACGCTGGAAGGCAAAGGGGCGCGTCGCTCGTTCGAGCCGGTGCGCGATGCGCTCGCCGCCGTGCCCGGCGTCGTCGGAGTCACCGCTTCTCAGGGGGTACCCGGCACGCAAGAGGTTCAGATGCCGGAGGTCGCGCGTCGCGAGGGAAGCGAGACGGGTGGGCAGCCGATGTACGTGCAAGGCGTCGGGCCGGAGTTCTTCGAGACGCTCGGGATCCGATTCGTTGCCGGGCGCGCCCCGGTACCGAGTGAGGAGCCGGAGTCCATCCCGTTCGAGACGCCGGATCGCCTGCTGGTCGTCAACGAGACGGCCGCCAGCGGGTTTGGATGGACGCCCGAGGAGGCCCTGGACCGACGGATCCGGATTCTGGAGCCCGGGAACGAGGACAACAACCCCGGCCTCACCGGCACCATCGTAGGCGTGTCAGCAGACATCCACCACGGGTCTGCGCGAGATCCCATTCCTGCCTCGGCCTACCATTCGGCGCAGTCCACGGACGTGCCCGGGATGTACGTGGTCTCGCATATGCTGGTCCGGCTGGCTCCCGGGACCTCCACCGACGTGATCGATGATCTCAAGGCGGCCTGGCACCGCGTCCTGCCAGACAAGCCGGTCGAGGCGGCATTCCTCGACGACCAGGTCCTGGCGCAGTACGCGACCGACCTCCGCCTCAGCCAGACAGTAGGGGTATTCGCAGTCCTCGCCGTGTTCATCGCGTGCCTCGGGCTCTTCGGCCTCGCCTCCCTCGTCGCGCAGCAGCGGACCCAGGAGATCGGCGTGCGCAAGTCGCTGGGCGCCACCTCCGGCCAGATTGCCGCCCTGTTCTCCGGCCGCTTCCTCCGCCTGGTGGCCGTCGCCTTTGTGGTCTCGGTCCCCATCGCGTACGTGCTCGCCCAGCGCTGGCTCGATGCCTTTGCCTACCGCATCGACCTCGGGCCTGGCCTCTTCCTGGTCGCCGGCCTGCTCGTCACCCTCGTCTCGATGGCTGCGATCGTCGTCCAGGTCACGAGGGCAGCACGGACCAGCCCTGTCGACGCACTCCGGTACGAGTGATGCGCCCGCAGCCCACCGGCACCTGCGCTCCATCGGTCTGCCCCACGCGCTTCGCCTCGGATAGACCCATCTGCCCCGCTGGCGCCTGCCGCCAGCCGACCTCATGCTGAAGAACTACCTCCTCGTCACGCTCCGTTCGCTGCGCCACCAGCCGGGCTACGCGGCCATCAACGTGCTCGGCCTGTCGGTCGGGCTGGCGTGCAGCTTCTTCGTCCTCCTGTGGGTCTCGCAGCAGATGCAGGTCGACGGCTTCCACGAGAAGGGCGACCGCATCTACCGCGTCATGCGGGCGACGCCGACCGACACCTGGATGACCGCCCCGTACCCGCTGGCGGCGGCGATGGAGGAGGAGCTTCCCGAGGTCGTGCGGACAGTCTCCGTGGGGTGGTCCGGAAGCCGAGTCGTGACCTCGGGAGACGAGACGTTCCGCGAGAATGGTCGGTACGTCGGCCCGGCGTTTTTCGAGGTGTTCTCGTTCCCGCTTCTCGTCGGCGATCCAGCGACGGTCCTCGAGGACCCGTCCTCGGTTACGCTCTCCGCCAGCGCCGTTTCCCGGCTGTTCGGCGCTGAGACGTCGCCCGAGGACGCCCGCGGCCGGACGATCGAACTCGACAACCGCAAAGACTTCCGCGTGTCTGGGGTCTTCGCAGACATCCCTGAAACGTCGTCCATCGGCGGCGACATCATTCTGCCGCTGGAGGACTTCAGAACGCGCAACGCCTGGCTCGACCTCTGGACCGACAGCGGGCTCATCGTCTATGCAGAGCTCGCCGAGGGCACGTCTCCGGACGCCGTCGATGCCAAGATCGCGAGTTGGATCGACGACCGAATCGACGGCGAGCCGCAGACGCCGTTCCTCCATCGCTACGCCGATGCCTTCCTCTACAGTGAGTTCGAGGGCACCGAGGTCGTCGGCGGCCGGATCGAGTCGGTCCGAGTGTTCATCGCAGTCGCAATCTTCCTCCTCCTGATCGCGGCGATCAACTTCATGAACCTCGCCACGGCGAGATCGGGACGGCGGGCAAGCGAGATCGGAGTGCGCAAAGCCATCGGAGCCCAGCGTCATGCCATCGCGGGGCAGTTTCTATTGGAGGCCGTGCTGCTGGCGGCGATCGCGTACGCCGTCGCGCTTGTGCTGGTGGCCGCGCTGCTTCCCGCGTTTGCCGACCTGACCGGCACCGGAATCACGCTTTGGACGATCCCCCCCTCGCTCCCGGTCGCCGGAGCAGGGATCGCGCTCCTCGTCGGACTCGCAGCGGGTAGCTACCCTGCCTTCTATCTGTCCTCTTTCCGCCCCGTCACGGTCTTGCGTGGGGCGCTGCGACCGGGGACAGGGACCTCTCGGCTCCGGCAGGGTCTCGTCGTGTTCCAGTTCGCGCTCTCGACGCTCCTCATCGTCAGCACGATCACGGTCTACGTGCAGATGGAGTACATCCAGACGAAAGAGCTGGGATTCAACCGCGAGAACATCATCTTCACTGCGCTCACAGGCGGGGTATCCGAGCAGCGGGAGGCGTTCCAGTCCGCACTGATCGGACAACCCGGCATCGAACACGTCACGGCCGCGAACCAGAACCCCACCCTAGTGGGCAACTCGACCAAGTCCGTGGAGTGGCCTGGGAAAGCCGCCGATGACAACACCAACTTCGGCATCCTCCTGACCGACCACGGGCTCGTGGAGGCGATGGGGATGACCCTGGCCGCTGGTCGGACGTTCTCGCCGACATCGGTAGCGGACACGAGCGGGATCGTCCTCAACGAACGGGCCGTCGCGGTGATGGGTCTCGACGATCCTGTCGGAGCCGAGATCAACGTCTGGGGTCGCGATCTCCGGATTCTGGGCGTCCTGGAGGATTTCCACACGGGACCGCTGTACTCACCTATCGAGCCGACCCTCTTGCTGCTCGCGCCCGACCAGGCAAGCCTTCTCATGACCCGCGTCCAGCCGGGACAAACCAGCGAGGCCGTTGCCAGCCTGGAAGCCACATACGCGTCCTTCGACCCCGACTACCCCTTCGAGTACCAGTTTCTTGATGAGGGCATCGAGGCGATGTATCGCTCGGAAGCGATGACGGGCGCCCTGATGCGCGTATTCGCCATCGTCGCGCTGTTCGTCGCCGGGCTCGGGCTTCTCGGGCTCGTCGCGTTCACCGCCGACCAGCGTCGCAAGGAGATCGGGGTTCGCAAGGTGCTCGGGGCGAGCGTCCCCACCCTCGTGGGCCTCCTCACGAAGGACTTCATGGTGTTGGTGATGGTCGCATTCGCCCTGGCGACCCCATTCGCCTACGTCGGCATGAGCCGATGGCTCGACGGATTCGCCTACCGCGCAGACTTGGGGCCGATGCCGTTCGTCCTCGCGGGGGCTCTCCTGCTGGTCGTGACGCTGGCGACCGTCAGCGCGCTCGCGCTCCGAGCGGCAGCCGCGGACCCCGTCCGAGCGCTTCGCCCCGAGTAACCCCTCGTCCCGCTGGCGGACATCGCCAGCGGGCTCACTCCTGCCGTCCATGCTGCTCTCCGATCTCCGCCTCGCGCTCCGTCGCCTCCGCTCCGAACCGGGCTACGCGGGCATCACCATCGCCGGGCTGGCGGTGGGCCTCGCCTGCGCGCTGCTGCTGTTCCAGTACGTCGCGTACGAGACCAGCTTCGACGATTTCCATGACGATGCGGAGACCCTGTACCGGCTCACGTTCACGTCGGAGCAGGCCGGTGAGGACCCCACCACAGCCGCGAACGTAGGGCACGCGTTCGGCCCCGAACTCGCAGCCCCGCTGGCGGGCGTCGACGGTGTCGCGCGCCTGCACCCGGCCATCGAGGCCATCTTCTCCGACCCCGATGAGCCGTCGCGCTCGTTTCAGGAGACCGAAGTGTACTGGGCGGACCCGTCGTTCCTGACGCTGTTCTCGTTCCCGCTCGTCTCTGGGGATGCGACGGCCCTCGGCCAGTCGGGAACGGTTCTGCTCTCAGAGTCCGCCGCGCGCCGCATGTTCGGGGACGCCGATCCCGTGGGGCGGTCGCTCACGATGACGGCGCGGCGCACGACGCGCGAGGTCCAGGTCGCGGCTGTGTTCGCCGATGTCCCAGCGACCTCTCACCTCCGATTCGAGGTCCTGCTGCCGATGGCGGACCTCTTGCAGGCGCCGATGTACGCGGAGTCTGGCGCGGGGTGGTCGTGGTACAACTTCCTGACGTACGTCCGGCTCCAGGACAACGCACGTCCCGCGGAGGTCGAGGAGGGCCTAACCGCTGGTCTGCTCCGCCAGCAGGACATCGCAGACGCCTCGGTCTCGCTGGGTCTCCAGCCGCTCCGGGACATCCACCTCGACACCTCGGTCGAGACCACGATGGGTCCGCCCGCTGGCGGAGCCTCGCGCCGCAGCGTCGGCGTGCTCACGCTCGTGGGCATCGTGACGCTCCTGATCGCGCTGATCAACGACGTCAACCTCTCCACCGCTCGCGCGACGCGCCGGTCGCGGGAGGTCGGGGTCCGGAAAGCCGTCGGGGCAGAGCGCCGCCAGCTGGTCGCGCAGTTCCTCACGGAGTCCGCGCTGGTCAACGTGATGGCCTTCGGGCTGGCGCTCGGCCTGGTGGCCCTGGCGCAGCCGGCCGTGAGTGAGATCGCGGGGGCGGATCTCTCGCCCGTCGCGTGGAGCCTTCCGTTCTGGGGCATCGCAGGAACCGTCCTCGTGGTGAGCACCCTGCTCTCAGGCCTGTACCCAGCCGCTGTGCTCTCGTCGTTCCGGCCGGGGACGGCGCTGCGGGGCGGATCCGAGCGAGGCGGAGACGGCGGGCTCCGTCGCGGACTCGTCGTCGTTCAGTTTGGGGCGACGATCGTGCTGACGGTGTCCGTCTTGGTGATGGACAGCCAGCTCAGGTTCGTGCGGGGGCTGGACCTCGGGTTCGACCTCGAACAAGTCGTGACCGTGCCGACGCCGTCCGTCCGTCCCGAAGGGTCGGATTTCACGGCAGACGTTCGCGCGCTCCGTACCCGGCTCCGCGCGATCCCAGGCGTCGAGGCGGTCGCCACGTCGCACACCGTGCCGGGGCAGGGCTACAACATGGGTACCTCGTCCGTGCGCCTCGCGAGCGCCGACGAGTCGGACACGGTCGACGGAACGGTCACCGAGGTCGATGCCGGGTTCGTTCCGCTCTACGACATCGAGATCGTGGCGGGCGACGATTTCCCGAACGGCGAGACAGACGAGGAGCTTCTCCTCGCGAGCGAGACCGCCAGCCGGTCGCTCGGCTTCGCCTCTCCCGACGAGATCGTGGGCACCTCGGTGGTCGTAGGTGGTCCGCCGCGCCGCGTGGTCGGCGTGTTCCGAGACCTCCGCTGGACCTCCGCGCACGTCGACCAGGAGAACGCATTTCTGAGGCTCACGCCAGCGGGGCGGCAGGTGTCGATCCGCATCCAGAACGACGCGATGCCCGAGACGCTCGGGGCCATCGAGGCGGCCTACACGAGCCTGTTCCCCGGCAACCCGTTCCGCTACACCTTCGCCGACGCGGACTACGCGCAGTTGTACGCCGCCGACCGGCGCGAGGCGAGGCTGTTCACTGTCTTCGCGGCGCTGGCGCTCGGGATCGCGTGCCTCGGCCTGTTCGGGCTGGCGGCGTTTACGGCCGAGGAGCGCACGAAGGAGATCGGTATCCGCAAGGTGCTCGGCGCCTCCGTCGCGAGCCTGCTCGTCTTGCTGTCGAGCCGCACGCTCCAGCTCGTCGTGGCGGCAGCCGTCGTCGGCCTTCCGGTCGGGTGGTGGGCGGTGGGACGCTGGCTGGAGGCCTTCTCCGACCGCATCGTGCTGACGCCGCTGCCCTTCCTCGCGGCCGCTCTGCTCGTGCTCACCCTCGCTCTGCTCACGGTGAGCGTCCACACCGTCCGGGCAGCCACTGCCGACCCCATCCGCGCGCTCCGCGCCGACTAGCCCCGTGTCCCGCTGGCGTATGGCGCCAGCAGGTCCACTCTCGTCACCCATGCTGCTCTCCGATCTCCGCCTCGCGCTCCGCCGCCTCCGCTCCGAGCCCGGCTATGCCTCTCTCAATGTGTCGGCCCTGGCCATCGGGCTCGCGGCGGCGCTGCTGGTGGGCCTGTACGTGCGTCATGAGATGAGCTTCGACCGGCACCACGAGGCGGCAGACCGGCTGGTGCGAGTCGATCAGGTACGTGACGGCGAGATCGGTGACACGGCGCCGTCGGTGCTCAAGCCCGAGTTGGAGTCCATGCCCGAGGTCGAGGCCGCGGCGCGGCTCTACCACCAGGCCTACTTCGGCCCGATGACCCTCCAGGTCGGCACGGAGTTCTTCCAGGAGGAGGCCGTCTGGGCCGCCGACGCCTCCGTCTTCGACGTGCTCACGCTGCCGTTCGTCGCCGGGTCGCCAGCGGGCGCGCTCGACCGACCCCGCACGGTCGTCCTGACCGAGTCCACAGCCGAGCGCTTCTTCGGCAACGCCGATCCCATCGGGCAGACGATCGCCATCGAGTCGTCCGACCCGTACGAGGTCACGGGCGTGATCGAGGACCTGCCGTCCACGTCGCACCTCCGTGTGAACGTCCTCACGTCCCTCGTGACGCGGAGCGAGTGGAGCGAGTTGGACGATACCGCATGGCGCGCGGCCAACTTCGCGGTCTACGCGCGCCTCGCGCCAGAGGCCTCTGGAGACGTGCTCCAGGGCCGCCTCGACGCGTTGCCCAGACGCTACCTCGACGCCGAGCAGCGCGCAGGGATGGAGCTCGCCATCCAGCCCGTCACGCGGATCCACCTCGACCGAAGAGGTGCGCAGACGCGCGTGGTTCTCCTCCTCGGTGTCTGTGTGCTGCTGGTCCTGCTGGCGTGCGTCAACGCGATCAACCTGTCGGTTGCGCGGTCGGCGCGGCGGTTCCGCGAGGTCGGCGTGCGGCAGGCGCTCGGCTCTGGGAAGGCGGCGTTGCAACGCCAGTTCCTGGTCGAGTCTGCCGTGACCGTGACCTTGGCGCTGGTGCTGGCGGTCCTGCTGGCGGCGACGTCCGTCGGGGTCTTCTCACAGATCGCAGGCGTTCCGCTCAGCCTGGCCTCTGTGGCCTCGCCAGCGGGCATTGCAGGCGTTCTGGGCCTCGGCCTGCTCGTGATCGCGCTCTCAGGCGGGTACCCTGCCGCTCTACTTTCGCGCGTCCCCACCGTCCGCGCGCTGCGCGGCCGCGATGTAACCCAGCCTCGCGCCCTGGGGCTTCGCGAGGGACTGATCGTGTTCCAGCTGGCGGCCTCGTTCGTCCTCGTGGTCGGGTCGCTGGTCATCGCGCGTCAGGTGGACCACACGCAGACAAAGGACCTCGGCATGGAGACCGAGCGCGTCTGGGTGGTCCCCGCCGACGGGTCAGCGCGCAGCCAGGTAGCCTCGCTACTGGACGCCTTCGAGCAGCAGCCGAGCGTCCGCGCCGTGGCTGCCGCCAGCAGTTCGCCGAGCGCCTTCCGAGGCGGCTACACGGCCTTCGGGGATGGGATCGGCGAGGAGGGACTCTCCACGACCGGCGTCGAGGTCAGCCGCGACATCGTGGACGCCCTCGGCATCGACCTGGTGGCCGGGACCTCGTTCCCGGAGGGGCGCCAGACGGTCACGCCGGACTCGACGGGCTACCTCTACCTCGTCAACGAGACGTTCGTACGAGAAGCCGGATGGACCGCTGAGACAGCCGTCGGCCGCACGCTGGACCTCCAGGGACGACGCCTCGGCGAGGTCGTCGGCGTGATGCAGGACTTCCACTACGCCTCCTTGCACGAGGAGATCGACCCGCTGGCGTTCTACGTCTTCCCACCCGGCACCGGCCAACTCATCCTCTCCCTCCAGGACGCGCCGACGGCGGCGACCCGAGACGCGCTGGCTGCGGTCTGGACCTCGCGTGTGACCGACCGGCCGTTCGACGTGCGCCCCCTGGACATGTCGTTCCGCGTGCATCACGAGGGCGAGTCGCGCGCCGGTCGCGTGGCGATCGCGGCCACCGGGATGGCCTTGCTGATCGCAGCGCTCGGACTCATCGGGCTGGCGGCGCTCTCCGCGCAGCAACGGCGCAAGGAGGTCGGCGTCCGCAAGGTGCTCGGTGCGTCGGTCGCCAGCCTGATGGCGCTGTTGATGAGGGAGACGGTTCAGCTGGCGCTCGTGGCCGTCGTCGTGGCACTTCCGCTGGCGCTGCTCGCGAGCCGCCGGTGGCTGGAGGGCTTCGCCTACGCCGTCCCGCTCGGGCTGGATGTGTTCCTGCTGGCGGGCGCCTTCGTGCTGGTCGTCGCCGCTGGCGCCGTGACGGTGCAGGCGCTGCGGGCGGCGCTCGCGGACCCGATTCGTGCAATCCGGACAGGCTGACCCCACCCGAGATCAGCGACGCGCCGGTTCAAAGACCGCCTGAGGGAGCCAACCATGCCACAGCGAGCGCCAGCCCGCCGAGTACCGCGCACAGTGGGGTGTACACCGTGCTGTCGAGGCGTGCAAACGTCGTGTCCCAAATGCGCCTGGTGATCCCCACGTTGCGGAAGTCGCCGACAGCGCGCAGCAGGAAGACCGCTGCGATTCCCCACATGCCGACCTGGGCGAGGACGCGGGGAAACGGCCAAGCCACGATCGCACTCGCGCCCAGCACGATCCAGGCTGCCGCTGCGAGCGCGAGGCCGACGGCGACCGTCGCCAGCGGGCCGGGGGTGAAGACGGGCGCCTCTGGCGCACCGTCGCGTGGTGGCTGCGTCGGGACCACAGCGGTACTTCCCCAGCGACCGCCAGCAGCCCAGTACAGGTGGAGAACGCTCAGGGCAACCAGAGGGAGCGCGAGCAGAAGTGCCAAGATGGGCATCGCCAGAGGAAACAGTGGTATGTGGCCTCAAGCTAGACGGCGCTCTATCTGGCGAGCAACGGCCCGAGGTGAGCGCAGGAGCCCAATCGGTGTGCGCTCGCGCCCGGCGTTTCGCCTCCAAACCGCCATTCTAGCCTCTGGCGCCGGCTGGCACGCCCTTGGGAAGGCTCCTGGGTGTCACACCAACACCTCCTCCCATGTTTGCTCCCACTCGCTCCTTCCGCTCCTCGCTCACCACCCACGGCTCCACCCTCTACGGCATGCGCCGCGTCCGCGCCCCGCGCCGCCCGTTCAGCGGATGGGACGTCGCCCGCTCGACGAGCGCGCCCACGCGGCAGCCGCAGAGCCGGACCGGCCGATGAGCCGAGCCCGTCCGTCTGCCCGATGAGCGCTGGTCCCGATGCGAGGGCCAGCGCTTTTTCGTGGGCAGAGCCCGCTGGCGCGACCAGGACCCGCTGGCGCGACCAGGACCCGCTGGCGCGACCAGGACCCGCTGACGACGAACACACCGCCAGCGGGGCTATCGAGATAGGTACTCCCGGTGCGGAGACGATCAGGAATTCGTGTACCGGATCGCCTCTCGGAGGAAGCGCGCCACCGCGGGCGGCACGTCGTTCGCGCGCCACACCACGGAGAGCGCCGTCATCTCGACGACCTCGTCCGGGACATCCGCCAGGGGCCGCGCCTCGACATCGGCCTGGACGTTCTGCCCCACCACCTCGGGCGCGAGCGTGATACCGAGGCCCGCATTCACGAGTGTCAGCGTTGCCGACAAGGGCTCGGCCTCCTCCACGATGCGCGGCTCGAAGCCTGCAGACCGACAGAGGGCCAGGACGGTCGCCATGTAGCCGCCCGACCGATGGCGAGGGGCCAGCAC
>JBCDLV010000066.1:0-13499 GCA_038744895.1 Bacteroidota bacterium
CCGGAGCCGCCCGGCGATGCCATCCGAGCAATCGGAGAGTCGCTCGTCGTCGACACCCTCACGACTTGGTTACCGGCAAACCCGACCTTCTCGGCCAACGCCGCGACCGGTGCTAACTCGTAAGCGATGCTGGCCTGCGGCCCCATCTCAAAGGCCGTTCCAAACGGCGTGCTCCCACTCGTGACGCCTGCCTGCCAGGACGCGAGGGACGTGAGGTACTCCGCACTCTCCGCCCCGTCCTGCATGTGCCAGTACACCGACGCCTCGTAGAGCGATCTGCCGTTCGACGCTTGCCGAACTCGGATGGTGAGGGCCTCCTCGCGACCGTTCCGATCCATGCCGACGCAGAGTGGCCACGTCGGAGCGACAGCTCCTGGGCAGACAGGGTCGGTGTCCCAGAGGCGCGTCAAGGAGCGAAGGCTCTGGGGGGTCACGACGAGACGCTCCAGGTCTCGGGCAGGGAACGTCGCAGAGCGGAACTTCTGCCCGCCTGCGAGGGCCGTGTCGTTGAACCCCATCATGAGGCTCCGCGAAACGGCGGGCATCCCATCGACTTCCATCTCGAGCATGGCATGCCCGTGGCCGCGCTTCACGTTGGTGAGCTCGACCTGCACAGGCGTCGAGCCGAGGTGGTCGAGAAGCTCCCGGAGTCCCATGTAGGCCGTCTCCTGCGGGTCTCCGCTGGCGGCATCCACGAGCCGGATGACACTGTTGGCGCGCGCGCCAGCGTCCGCGTCGCCCGGCTCGGGCAGGTCGAAGCGGTGCACGTGGTTCCAGAACGGGACCCAGTTCTCTGTCCAGGGTGATGCGCGAAGCGATCCGGGACCTGCGTTCCGTTCCCCAAACGAGGTGGTCCAGGTGCCGTTGGGCTGGCGGAAGATGGTCAGGTCGATGTGGCCACCGGGTGGGAACGCCTCCTGGGATACCACCACGGCCCCAGTCACGTCGGCGTTACCGTTCAGCTCGACGCGAACAAAGTCCTCCTCCGTCCGGACGATGATGAGCCCTGTCCAGTCGAGTGAGCCCTCCACGACGAAATCGCCTTCCACCACCAGCGCGCCCTCACCGGTGAGACTGGCGCCAGCGGGTACCGTCAGAGCTCCCTGGACGTGCGTGATCCCGGCGGGTGAGCCGAACGTGTCCGCGCCCGAGATGGTCAGGTCTCCGCTGAACGCGGTATCGCCTGCGCCGGCGTCGAATGCGTTGCACACCGCGTAGTAGAGGTCGTCGCCGGTCGAGATGCCGTCGCCTAGCCCGTCGGTCCTCGGCTTGCCCGTCGTGTTCCAGTTGCCCACCGGCGCGCCGATCCCGGCAAGAGCCGACCGGATGCCGCCAAAGGACAGGCCGAACTCGTGCATGTGCAGGTCATCGAACTTGCTCGGGTCGATCTGCGGCTCATAGTTGAACGTGCCGCCTCCCGAGATGTCCGATGCCGGGGACAGCACAGCGGACGCGTAGGGCACGTCGAGCCACAGCGGTCCTGGGAATTCCATCGGCTGGAACTCGTAGACGCTCTGAAGGCGATGCGTCGCCGCGTCGAAGATGCCGGCGACGCCCACCGACGCCCGCTGGCGGCCCCCCGGAAACGAGGCGACGTTGAACTGCTCGAAGGCCATCGTGCCGCCCTCGTGATCACGCTCGGTCACGAAAAGCCCGCCCGAGTCTCGGAACCCATCCAGCTGCGTCACGGACGACAGGGCGATCGCCTCGCCGCCTTCCGCCAGCTGGCGCGCGAGAAGAGCGGATTGTGCATCACTTCTCCTCAGCAGTGTGTCCGACTGCGACCGGAGAACGTTCAGCGTGAGGTAACTGCCGCCGACAGCGGCCGCGAGCACAATGAGGAGGGTATAGCGTCCCATGATGGGGTTGGAGAGAGGGCTGGGGCCGTATGGCCGCCGGGGTCGGGTCTAGAGGTTGCTCGTGTCGAAGACGGGAGGGGAGCCTCCGCCACCGGAGCCTCCGGACCCGCCGCCGCCCGTTCCGCCGCCGCCGGTCGGGGGACCCGAAGGGCCGCCACCGTTGCCGCCGCCGCCGCCACTGCCGAGCCCTGGGGCTGGAGGTGGGGGAGGGGTGTATGCGCTCACCCAGGGGAGTCTGGGAATCTGCCCGATGCCCTGTGCGCTAGGCAGCGCCCGGCCCGCCGTGCCCGAGGCATACACGCGCACGGTCGCGCCCTGACGCGTGAGGCCTGATCGTGACCGTGAGGTCTGGTCGCTCGCCTCCATCTCCTGGCCCTGGTTGGCCATTTCGACTGACACGTCGAGCCGCCCGGGAAGCTCGCGGATGCGTCCGTTCACACCGCCTGGGAGCGCCCGGACTTGGAAGCCGACCACGGTCGACGGGCTCCCGCCACTGCGGACCCATCCCGAGCCGTCGTAGACGTAGCGGACCACCTGGTTGAGATTCCGAATCTGGCCGTTGACGATGGCCTGGTCGCCCGTGGGCTCCAGACGGTACGCGACCGGAAGAAGAGGAGAGGCGTTTGCCTGAGTCGGGTCTGCGAGAGTCACAAACTGAATCCAATCCGTTTGTGCCGCTGTGCCGGCGAGGTCGATGGCCCGCTCGGTCGTCGAGTTCCCCGAGTCATTCGCGTCTCGCTCGAAGGTGCTGGCTCCGGAGGTCGTCCCGAGGGCAGCAGTGATTTGCTCACGCGTGCGCGCGTTCTCCAACTCCTTCGTGAGGGCATCCACGAACGACGAGGACTGGGTCTCGGCCTGGTACCGGACCGTCGCCTCCACCGCGGCGTGGCTTCGCTGCTGCTGAACGTAGAGGAGCCCCACGAACAGGGTCGTGCCCACGAGAAAGGCGATCAGGTTGTCGAAGATGAACTGCATGGCCCTAGTTCAGCGTTGGGGTTACGATTTGGCGAAGGGTGACGGCGATCTCGGGCTGCCCGATGAAGCCCTCGGGCGCAGCGCTCACGAAGACCGTGACGCTCTTGGCCAGCGTCGGGGACGCGCTGGACGCCAGAGTGCCCAGGTCCACGTACTCGACATGGACCGAGTCGGAGAAGACGATCTCCTTACCCATCCACGGTGCTCGCACGTCCGACGTGACGCTGAGGTGGTAGTCGTCCACGTCGTCGTAGGACGCCTCTCCGACCTCCTCCATCACAGGGTCGTCGGGTCCGAAGTCCGCGCTCAGGGTCAGGTTCGCCGTTCCGGTGCGCGTGCGCGTGACCCCGACATCGGCCTCGTCGAATGTCGCGGAGACGATCGTCGCCAACCGCTGGCGCGCGAGACGCGTGGCGGCTTGCTCGACCTCGGCGGTGATGGCGAACTCCTCGGTCTCTGTAGAGGTCTCGTGCTGCTGCAGCGCCAGAATCGAGAAGACGACGATGGCGATGAGGGCGATGAGCGTTTGAGGCATGTCGGCCGGGAAGGTTGACCAGTCGCCAGCGAGCACTGTGCCTTCCCGTCGGAAGCGCCGTCTACTGTCTCATCATGGAACGCCGAAAGTGGCGCTAGGGCCGTGGATAGGTGTTTCAGTCGCAGAGTGGGACAGCCCGCTGGCGGACCGTCCCCAGCCGGACGAGGCGCCGCATCATTTCGAGACACCCGGTCCCGGAGCGTTTCGTCACGTCGCAGACGATGCGATGACGTCCCGGTACGACGCGACGGCGTCCGCCAACCCGAGGTGCAGTGCGTCCGACAGGATCGCCTGGCCGATCGAGACCTCCGACACGCCAGGGACCGCCCGGAGGTACGGGCCCAGATTGTCCAGGTCCAGGTCGTGGCCGGCGTTGATCGCGAGGCCGGCTTCGGCAGCGGCCTCCGCCGCGGCACGGTGACGGTCCAGTTCGGCCGTCGCGTCCCCGCTGGCGTTGGCCCACGCGTACGGACCGGTGTAGAGCTCGACGCGGTCGGCGCCGAGGGCCGCGGCGGCACGCATGGCCACCGGGTCTGGATCGAGGAACAGCGCGACGCGGCACCCCAACTCTCGAAGCTCTGCAACGAGAGGCGCCAGCAGGTCGGCGTCGCGGTCAAGCGCCCAGCCGTGGTCGCTCGTGCGCTGCCCGCTGGCGTCCGGCACGAGCGTCGCTTGTGTCGGGCGCACCTCGCGGAGGATCTCCATGAACCCTGGGAAGCGGTATGTGCCGTGCTGCGAGGCACCCTCGAAGGGGTTGCCCTCCAAGTTGAGCTCGTGGCCGTCGTCCATGAGCGCCGAGAGCACCCTGGCGTCGTCCGCCAGGGCGTGGCGGCCGTCGGGCCGCGGGTGGAGCGTCGCTCCGGCGGCGCCAGCGGAGACGGCCGTCCGTGCCAGCCGGAGCACGTCGGGGCGGCCGCGGCCGGTCGGACCGGAGCGGGCGTTGCGCATGAGCGCGGCTTTGTTGAGGTTGACGCTGAGCACGGTCATGGCACGCAGATGTCGGATCGCCGTGCAAATGTTCCTCGACTGCGCAGCCGTCGCGTCAGGCGACCCTCTCATGCAGAGCGACGCGGGCTTCACCTTGCCATTCAGGGAACGCCGGGGGTATCCTCACGCCGTTCTGACCCGGTTCCCGGGCGCCCCTTTCCCCAGGATTCACCCCTCCCTGAAATGGCCTCAGCAGGCGCCAGTGGCAGTGACCTCGCGATCCGCGCCGTCCTCGGCCTCTTCGTCATCGCCCTCGTCGGCGTTCTCTATTTCGTGACGGTCGTCCCGGCCCAGAAGGCAGAGGCCGCGCAGAGAGAGACCGACCTCACGCGGGAGCGGATGGGCGACATCCGGACGGCGCTCATCTCCTACCGCGACTCGCTCAGCGAGTACCCAGCTACGCTGGACTCCCTCGTCCTCTTCACGCGGTCCGACTCGGTGTTCATGGCCGAGGCTGAGGCCCAGGAGGAGCGTCTTCTCCCCGTCTCGGTGGATTCCCTGGTGTTCTCGCCTCGGACGGGCAATCGGTTCCTGTACGAGGTCGCCGAAGACACCACGGGGCTCCAGATTTACTGGCTCGCGGATCCGGACGTGGAAGCCGATTCGATCGGGTCGCGCGACCCGAACCCGGCGCTCCGCAACGCCGCTACCTGGGAATAGTCTGATGGCTGCTCGCCCCGTCGCCGTCGTCGGCCTGAGCGGGCAGACCCTGCGGTATGCCGAGGTCCTGACGGAAACGCCGGGCGATCCTCGGCTTCGCCGCCTCGGGGCTGCGGACTTCGACCGGGATGCCGAGGTCGCGTTGTTTTCAAACGCGGACTCTGGGGTGGCCGACGATGTGGGCGGCGCGCTGTTGGAGGGGTTCCGCGGCTCGGATGCGCAGCATCTGGTCGTGGCGCTCCACCCGACGCACGTCACGTCCTTCTTTACCCCACTGCCAGCGGGTCTGGATGAGGCGCAGCGGGATGGACAGCTCCGACAGGAAGCCGCGCTCCTCGCCGACCTGGCCCCGACCCAGGTGGTCCGCGCGCACTCGCGCCGCATCCGCGAGGAGGCGGCGCCATCCGGCGACCGCCGCGAGTGGTTCCAGACTGCCCACGTGTCGGAACCGGTCCACGCGAGCCTGACGCTGATCTCGGACGCGCTGGGCATGGACCGTTACACCGTTGTCGAGTCGACGCGTGCTGTAGCGATCGCCAGCCCAACCGACGGCGTGTCCCTGGTGGTCGGCGCGTACGAGCGCCACACGGAGGTGGCGGTCGCCCGCGATGGCGTGTACCTGTTTGGAACCCACGGGCCGAGCACGGCGCCAGCGGACACCGCGTATTTCGCGCTGGCCGCGTTGCAGCAGGCGGGAGCCGCGGGGCCCGACGTGGACCATCTCTTGGTGTACGGTGACGACGTGACCGACCAGCGCCTCGAACTGGTGGTCGAGTTCGTGGGGGTGCGACGCTCGCCCCTCGATCCATTCGCGCACTTTGGTCGCCGACCCTCTGCCGATCCTGCCGAGCTGGCCGCGTTCGGACCCGTCCTCGGGGCAGCCCTCGACGCAGGATTGTGAGGATCACGGGCGGCTCCTTCGTCCGCCAGCCGATCCAGGCTCCGAAGGGGGCGCGCACCCGCCCGACGACCGATCGCGTCCGCGAGGCGCTGTTCAGCATCCTCGCCAGCCGGATGGCCTTGCCTGGGGCGCACGTCCTGGACGCCTTCGCGGGGAGCGGGGCGCTCGGCCTCGAAGCCCTCAGCCGGGGCGCCGCTCACTGCACGTTCGTCGAGTCCCACGGGCCTACGCTGGCCCTGACCCGTCGCAACGCGGCCACGCTCGGCGTCGCCAGCCGGTCGGCCTTCGTTCGGGCGGATGCGCTGAAGAGCCTCACCGCTGGCGATGCATCCTTCGACCTCATCCTCGCAGATCCGCCCTACGCCCTGCGCCAGCTGGCGGAGATCCCAGCCCTTGCCCGAGCGCGATTGACGCCGGCCGGCCTGGCCGTCGTGGAGCACGACGCCCGGCATGAGTTCGGAGATGCCGCGGGCCATGTCCTGTCGCGCGCGTACGGCAGCACCGTCGTGAGCCTGTTCGAGCCGTAGGGGAGAGGAGTGGCGCATCCCCGCTGGCGCCATCATCTTGAGAGCCCCACACCGCGCCGATCGTGAGCAAGCTGGCACTGTACCCCGGGACGTTCGACCCCATCACGCTGGGGCACCTCGACGTTCTCGAACGCGGCCTGCGCGTGTTCGACGAGGTCGAGGTCACGGTCGCCGTGAACGCGTCCAAGCGCACCCTCTTCTCGACGGAGGACCGGGTGGGACTCGTCCAGGCGAGCGTGCAGGACATCCCGGGCCACGACCGCGTCCGCGTGACGGCATTCGAGGGACTCCTCGTGGACCATGCGCGTGCCGCTGGCGCGGTCGCCCTGCTGCGTGGGCTCCGCCAGGTGAGCGATTTCGACTACGAGTTCCGCATGGCCCTTGCCAACCGGCGCCTGTTCCCGGCGTTGCAGACCGTCTTCCTGATGCCGTCGGAGGAGCACACGTTCGTCGCGGCCTCGATCGTCCGCGACATCCATCGGTGGGGAGGCGACGTCCGCTCGTTCGTGCCGCCAGCGGTCGTCGAGGCGCTGGAGGAACGCTCCGCCGCCAGCGGGGACGGCGCGGACGGGTAGTGCCTGCTGGCGCCAGGCCGACGCAGACAACGAGCGTATGCCGTCGGTCTTCCACATCAGGCCGATCGCCAGCGGGTGATCCGGCGCAAGGGGCGGGCCGAGGTCTAGTTTCCTGCACTCGCATCTGTTGCCATGATCGACGCGCCTGCCCTCGACGCCCTCAACCCCCACGTCGCCTCGATGCGGCCGTCGGCCACGATGGCGATTTCGGCTCGCGCCAAGGCGCTACGCCGCGAAGGCCGAGACGTGATCGCGCTCTCCGCTGGCGAGCCGGACTTCCCGACGCCAGCCCCCATCGTCGAAGCCGCGCACCAGGCCCTCCGCGACCAGCGGTTCGGGTACACGCCTAGCCCCGGTATTCCGGAACTCCGCGAGGCCATCGCCCGCAAGCTGCGCGAGGAAAACGGACTCTCGGTCGAGCCGTCCCAGGTCATCTGCTCGAATGGCGCCAAGCAGTCCGTGGCGCAGGCGATCCTGGCGGTGTGCGCCCCCGGCGACGAGGTGATCGTGCCGGCGCCCTATTGGGTGAGCTACCCCGAGATGGCCCGCCTCGCAGGCGCGGATCCGGTGATCGTTCCCGCTGGCGCGGACGCGGGCTACAAGATCACGCCGCGCCAGCTGGCGGATGCCATCACGGAGAGCACCCGGGTGGTGGTCCTGTGCAGTCCGTCGAACCCGACCGGCGCCGTCTACACGCGCGACGAGCTAGCCGCCCTCGCCGAGGTGATCCGACCGCACGAGCGCGTGCTGGTGGTGTCGGACGAGATTTACGAGTACGTCACCTTCGGCGTGAAGGCCGTCTCGTTTGGCACCTTCGACGGCATGGCCGAGCGCACAGCGACGATCAATGGCTTCTCGAAGGCCTACGCCATGACCGGCTGGCGCTTGGGTTACTTGGCGGCGCCGCAGTGGTGGGCCAGCGCCACGGCGAAGATCCAGAGCCAGTTCACCAGCGGCCCGTCGGCCATCACGCAGTACGCATCGCTCGCGGCGTTCGACATGGGCCCTGAACCCGTCGAGGCGATGGTGACCGCCTTCCGGGAGCGCCGCGACGCGGTTCTGGAGCGCTTGCGCCAGATGGAGGGCGTGACGTGCCCGACGCCCGATGGCGCTTTCTATCTCTTTCCGGATCTGTCGGCGGTCTACGGCCGGTCGACGCCAGCGGGGGATGTCATTGACGGGAGCGTCGCGCTGTGTCAGTACTTGCTGGAAGAGCAGGACGTGGCGCTGGTGCCAGGCGAGGCGTTCGGGCTGGACAGCGGCGTGCGGATGTCCTACGCGACCGACATGGACTCGCTCATGCGTGCCTGCGACCGGATCGAGTCCGGGCTGGCGGCGCTCCGCTGAGGGGATTGGCCAGGTGGCCAGAGCCATGCTCCGGCGTGCCGAGCTACGTTCAGCGTGAGGTGATCCAGTCGCGGGCACGCTGGACTACCGGGTCGGCCTCTGGACGGTCGAGGTCCCACTCGTCATCGACCTCTTCGTTCAGGAGGACGATGCCCTCGTGAACGAATCCCGACCGATCTGCGAAGTAGGCTACCGACAGGTTGAGCGCGAGGTCGGGCGTGATCTGATTCCATCCGTTGCTGGTCGCGTATCCGTCGGCCGTGGGGTCTCCGAAGAGTCGGGCGGGCTCCCATCCTGCGAACGCGATGGCCGCGATCTGTCCCGAACTCGCCGTCGCTGGGCCGACCGGCACGGCGACTCGGCCGTCCCCACGCGCATCCGGACACCGTCGGTCGACAGAAGCTGCCTGGTAGCCGTCCACGGTGAGAACGCCCTCGTCGATGGACCAGGTGAACTGCGTGTCGCCAGACGCATGCACGGATCGCATCACGAGGCCGTCGCCGAGGAGATCCCCGAGACCCGACAGCATGGGGTGGATGTTGCCGCCTTCGTTGACGCGAAGGTCCAAGACCCACCCTCGCGGGCTCTGGGACGCGAGATCATACACGAGGTCGCGGAGCTTTGCCGCTGCCTCGCCGATTGCCTCAGCGCCCTGGACGCCATAGGGAGGAACCAGCACGTAGGCGATGTCTCCTCTCAGGATCATCCCACTGGGCTGGTTGGCTTGCTCTCGGCCCTCTGCAATGAGGGCAGAGACATCCCGACGCACAGGTCGGGACAGCGACTCGGGGCGATACCCGATCCATTGTCCTCGGTAGTACATCGCGCTGTGGACATCCTCCATGGCGGCGAACACACCCCGGAATGCCTGGAGTGCATCGGCGAACGTATCGGCGGAATCCACAGCCGCCCGAAAGGTTCGGTCTGTTTCGTTCCAGTCGACGGCATCGCGGTGCAGCGATCGCTCCTTGATGATCGCGTAAACCGAGTCGATCACGGCCATCGACGTGTCGCGATCGGCAGGTTGCGCCGCCACAGGATTCACCACTGCGACGAGGAGTGCGGCAAGCGCGAAGAGCCGAAGCATGGGGCCGGTGTCGAGAGGCTAACATTTTAGCACACTGGCCTGGATCTCGATGCTCGCAGGCTGAAATCGCCCGCTGGCGCTCGACGTCCGCCGGGCATCCCGATCGAGATACTCCGAGACTCGTCCAGGTCGCGGGTGGACGCTCTCCTGCTGGCGGCAGGGCGCCGCCAGCGGGCGAGAGGTCAGGCGCCGGGGATGCCCGGCTCGGTCATGCTGCGGACGTCGAGGACCGCGTCGATCCGCTCCGCCGGGATAAGGTCCATCTCCAGCAGGACGTCGCGCACCGACCGGCCCTCGGCGGCACTCTTCTTCGCCACCTTGCTCGCGGCGTCGTAGCCGATCTCGGCGTTGAGCGCCGTCGCGATGGACGGGTTCTTCTCCAGCAGCTCGCGCGCCCGCTCGCGGTTGGCCGTGATGCCCTCCAGGCAGCGCTCGCGGAACGCGTCGAGGATGCCCGAGAGCGCCTCGATGGACTCCAGCATGGCGTGGGCCATCACCGGCATCATCACGTTGAGCTCGAAGTTGCCGTGCTGCCCGCCGACGGTGATCGTGGTCGCGTTGCCCATGACGCGCGCGCAGACCATCATCAGGGCCTCGCTCATGACAGGGTTCACCTTGCCGGGCATGATGGAAGAGCCGGGCTGGATGGCGGGAAGCTGGATCTCGCTCAGGCCCGACGTCGGGCCGCTCGACAGGTGCCGGATGTCGTTCGCGATCTTCATCAGCGACACCGCCAGCGTGTTGAGCGCGCCCGCGGCGGCGACGTACCCGTCCTTGGCCGCCTGGGCCTCGAAATGGTTCTCCGCCTCGTGGAAGGCGAGACCCGTGATCTCGGCGATCTGCCCGATGGCGACCTCCGGAAACGCCTCCGGCCGGTTGATGCCCGTCCCGGTGGCCGTCCCGCCGAGCGCCAGCTCAGCGAGCTCCCCGCTGGCGGCCTCGACACGTGCGATGCCCTTGCGGACCTGTGCCGCATACCCGCCGAACTCCTGCCCCAGCCGCACCGGCGTGGCGTCCATCAGGTGCGTGCGCCCCGACTTGACGACGTCGTCGAACTCCGCAGCCTTGGCCTCCAGCGCCTCCGCAAACCGACGGAGGGCGGGGAGGAGGTCGTGCTCCAGGGAGACACGCGCCGAGACGTGCATGGATGTCGGGATCACGTCATTCGACGACTGCCCCATGTTGACGTGGTCGTTCGGATGGACGAGCCGCTCCGCTGAGCCCATGTCCCGGTTCGCGACCGTCGCAATGACCTCGTTGGCGTTCATGTTCGTCGAGGTCCCCGAGCCCGTCTGAAAGATGTCGAGCACGAACTGGTCGTCGAGTGTACCGCTGCGGACATGCAGGGCAGCGGCTTCGATGGCGTCGGCAGCGTCGGGGTCGAGCAGGCCGAGCTGCTTGTTGGCCCGCGCCGCGGCAGCCTTGACGGTCCCGAGGGCCTCGATGAAGCGGCGCGAGAACCGAAGTGACGAGACCGGGAAGTTGTCCTTGGCGCGCTGCGTCTGGGCGCCGTAGAGCGCATCCGACGGGACGCGGACCTCGCCCAGGGAGTCGGTTTCGATGCGGACGTCAGACATGGATCAGGGGATGGGCTGAAGAGGACACGATTGGAAGCTACCGGGCACGGAACAGCGCAACCGGCCAGTCTCCGAGAACTCGCCAGCGGAGGGACCTAGGTGACAGTACCCCGGCGCTACAGTGGCATCCCACACGCCGCCTGACCATCTTGGGCTCGCCTTGTGCCTGCTGGCGCGGTGGACCCCCATCGCAGGTCCACTCAGCCCGAAAGCGCGTTCCCACTCACCGACTTGCCTGTGCGCCCACCGGTTCTCGACACGATCCCCTCGATGCACGCCGCGGCCGACGCCGCGCGCCAGGCGGGACGCCAGCTGGCGCTCGTCCCCACGATGGGAGCCCTCCACGACGGCCACCTGGCGCTCGTGAGAGATGCCCGCCAGCGGGTCGGGGCGGATGGCCACGTGACGGTGTCGGTGTTCGTCAACCCGACGCAGTTTGGACCGGGCGAGGACTTCGAGGCCTACCCACGCACGCTGGATGCAGACCGCGGCGCTCTGGCGCGGCTCGCCGAGGAGGGCGCTCCGGTCGACGCGGTTTTCGCCCCGTCGCCCGAGGCGATGTACCCGTTCGGCCTGCCGCCATACGCGACGGTCCGCGTCCGCGACCTCGACCGTCACCTGTGCGGGGCCTCCCGGCCCGGTCACTTCGCGGGCGTCACGACGGTCGTCACCAAGCTGTTCCTGGCGTGCCGTCCGCACGTCGCGGTATTCGGACAGAAGGACGCCCAGCAGCTGGCGATCCTCCGCCGCATGACGGAGGAACTCGGGTTCGGGATCGAGATCGTGGGCCACCCGATCGTCCGCGATGCCGACGGGCTGGCGCTCTCGTCGCGCAACGCGTACCTCTCCGACGTGGAGCGCCAGCAGGCCCTCGTGCTGTCGCGGGCGCTCCGCGATGCCGAGGCGTCCATCGCTGCGGGCGAGCGCTCCGCCGAGGCGCTGCGCCAGCGGATGCGCTCGACCATCGAGTCGGCCAGCCTCGCCCAGGTCGACTACGCGGAGGTTGTGGATGCGGATACGCTGGAGCCCGCTGGCGTGCTGTCGTCGCAGGGGACATCCTCCGGCCGCTACCTTGCGGCGCTCGCCGTGTTCATCGGTGAGACCCGACTCATCGACAACGCGACGCTGCGCGTGCGAGATTGAGGAGCAGCGGAGCGACGGGCGTGCTCTGCACCTCCTCCGTCCCCTCCCACAGCCCATCTCGACATGACCATCACCCTCTTCAAGGGCAAGCTCCACCGGCTCACCGTCACCGAGGCCGCGCTCCACTACGAGGGCTCGATCACCCTCGACCGCGAGCTGATGGAGGCCGCTACGATCCTCCCGTACGAGCGTGTCCAGGTGGTGAACGTCAACAACGGGGCGCGTCTGGAGACCTACACGATTCCGGACAAAGCGGGAAGCCGGACGGTGTGCCTCAACGGCCCCGCGGCCCGGTTGTGCGCCCCTGGCGACCTCGTGGTGGTCATGGCCTATGCCGACATGACGCCCGAAGAGGCGGAGACCCACCAGCCTCGCGTGGTTCTGGTCGACGCGGAGAACAACCCGACGCAAACCTTCGATCTCGACGGCGCCGACGTATCGGACCCGACGCTGCCAGCCGTGACGAACGCCGTCGACTCGGACGACATCTGGAAGCCGCGCCTCGGCCGGACACCCTCTGCACGCGGCAACGGCCGCGGCGGCCGCTGATCCAGTTTGAGGCGCTGACCCGCGGCCTCTGCTGGGCCTGCTGTCCGCGACGGGTCTCGGGTGCAATCTCCGCTGGCGCTACGCCAGCAGGCGGGAACGGGCCCAGGCTCTGTCAGGGAATTCAGAATAGGGCTGAGAGCGAGTGCTAGAGTCCGATGCCAAGGAGCGCGACGCAGCCATAGCCGTGGCTACGGCGATGGAGCGCGACGCCGGAAGCGGATTCTGGAGCCGTTCGCTGGCCATGGTGGAGTTTCCAGGCAGAGCCTAGCTTCGATGGTTCCCCGATCTGAGCCTGTGGCCCGCTGGCGCCCGTTTTCTCGCCGCGTCGCCGTTTTCGGCGGTGTCGCGTCGGCTCTGGCCGTTCTGCTCGGCGCGACGCTCGGGATCGGCGCCTGGCGGTCGGCAGCGGTGACGCCAGCGGACCTCGCCGCGGCGGAGGCGTCGGCCGTCCGGAGCGCCCAGGCCGAGGTCACAGCGGTCCTCCGTGACATGCGCCAGCTGGCGGAGTCTATCGCCTCGCGGCCCCGCGTCGTGACGTCGCTCGCGGCGGACTCCGTCGACGCCGGGGCCCTGGACGCGCTCGCCGGCGTGCGGAGGCCGGAGCGGACCTCGATCGAGGTCATCGGCCTGGATGGACGCTCGATCGCCTGGGCGGGTCCGGCCTACCCGCGGCCACCGGGAACGCCTCCGGACTCCCTGGTGACCCGGGCCGTCCGCGACGACGCCAGCCGGAGCGCTCTCGCGGTGTGGGTGCCCGTCGGGGACACGCTGGGCGGA
>JBCDLV010000067.1:0-13477 GCA_038744895.1 Bacteroidota bacterium
GGGATGCGGCCCTGCTCGAGCGCCGCGAAGATCTCCTCGGGCGTCTCGCCGAGGCCACGGATCCCGAGGTGGTCGACCAGCTCCAGCTCGCCCTCTGCGTTGACGCGCGCGAACAGCGCCTGCTCGGTGTACGAGACGCCGCGCTTGCACAGCGCCCCGCCGGCGTTGTTGGCGATGCCGCCGACGATGGTCGCGCCGATGGTGCTGGAGCCGATCACCGAGTGCGGCACGCGGCCGATGGGCTTGAGCATCTCGGTCAGCTCGTGCAGCGTGGCCCCGGGCAGCGCGACGACCTGTCGGCCGCCGTCGATCGGGATGATGCCCTTGAGGCGCCGCGTATTGACGATGACCACGTCCCGGCCGTAGTCGAACCCGGCCGGGCCGGAGCCGCCGGTGAGGCCGGTCTTGGTCGCCTGCAGGATGATCGCGGCGTCCGCGTCCACGCATGCTTGGAGCACCTGCCATTGCTGGAGCAGCGTCTCCGGAAACACGACCGCGGCGGCGCCACCGAAGCCGGAGCGAAAGCCGGAGCGATAGTAGGCGGTGTCGCGGTCCTCGGTCAGCACGTTCGTCGCGCCGACGATGTCTTCGAGGGCAGAAATCAGGTACGGAGTCGACATAATCAGGAGTTACTCATCATCGCGTGCCGGTTTTGACGGCCATCTGGCGATGTGGGTTCGGTCTGTTGATAGAGCCCAGCGGCCACCAGTTTAACGACCTCGCAGGCAGGCTCCTAACCACACGGTCTCCCGCTGGCGATCCACGAGAACGTCCGATGGCACGTGGGCTTCGTGATTACCGCAGGTGCGTCGCGAGGAAGGCCAGCACCCGCTGGCGGTAGGTCTCCGGCGCGTGCGCGAGAAAGTCCTCGTGTTTGGCGCCCTCCACGATCCACACCTCCTTGGGATCGGGCGCGGCGGCGTAGAGCGCGCGGGTCTCCTCGGCGGTCGTGTAGCGATCGTCGGACCCGCCGATCACGAACGTCGGCGTCGACGTGCGGGCAAGGGCCTCGACCGGGCGGAGCGAGTCGGGCGGGATGCTCAGATGCTCGCGGACCTGGCCGACCAGCACTGCTTCGGCGGGAGGCGCCAGCGGGCCGAATAGAAACCGCGCGCGGTTGCGGAGCGCTCGCTCGAACGTGGAGAACGCCCCCTCCATCACGAGCGCATCGGCGTCGAGGTAGCGACCGGCCAGCGCCGCCGATGCGCCGCCGAGTGAGATCCCCAGGACGCCCACGCGGGTTCCTGGCCTTCGCTGGCGCACCCAATCGACGGCGGCGGAGGCCGCGAACCGCTCCAAGCGCCCGAAGGTGACCGCGTCTCCGGCCGACTCGCCGTGGGCGGGCAGGTCCACGAGCAGGACGGCGTAGCCCTCGTCCGCCAGCAGGCGCGCCCGGCTGAGCATCTGGCGCCGCGTGTCGGTGTGGCCGTGCAGCAGCACGACTGCCGGCGCGTCCGGCTCGGCGTCGACGAACCAGCCCGCCAGCGGAGGTCGCGCGCGGACCGGCACTGTCACGGTCTCCGCGTTGAGATTCGCCGGAGGCGCGCCGACGTGGCGCGGGTATGGCGACGTTCCGATCGCTCCGACCAACGAGCACCCGCTGGCGACGAGGCCGGCGGCCAGCGCCAGCGGGAGCATCGCGCGGGGGCGGATCACGCGGACGGCGGCTGCGGCAGGTCGTCCGCTGGCGTCCGCGGGCGCAGGTCGGCCTCGTGGAGGCGGTAGGCCAGCTCCCGCAGCCGGTCGGCGTCGCGCTGGACGATGGCGAGCGCCAGCCCGTACAGGTCTGTCTCGGAGCCGTCGAGGACCACGGGGCGGCCCCATGCCTCGGGTGGGACGGCCTCGACGGTCTCGCGGAAGGCGCGGCGCGACTGGCGGAGGTCCTGAAGCAGGTCCTCCAGGTCGCGCCCGTTGGCTCCGTCGGTACCTGGCAACGAAAACGGCGTGTCGAGAGCGGGCGACTCCTCGGACTGGACGCGGTCCAGCCACACGGGGTAGATGTCGCGGTCGAGCGCGGCCAGCGCGGCGAAGGTCTCTTTGGCCGTCAGGTCCGTGGGGAGAGGCGCCTGATCGGTGGCCCACGTGGGGAGCGCGGACAGCAGCGGCGTCAGCGCCGTGGCTTCGTCTTCGAGCCAGCTGAGCTGGTCGAGGAGCGCCTCGCGGCGGGCGGCGAGTGTCTCGGCGTCGCGTCTCGGCGCCGTGTAATCGTCGAGGACGGACACCGCTAAACGGCGGCGAGATCCTCCGCCAGCGGTTCCTGGGGGTCGGCGAGGGCGACCTCGGAGGTGGCATCCTCGACGCGGGCGAGGTAGTCGAGCCGGTCGCGGAGCGTGTGGACGTTGTTCTCGCGCTTGTACTGCCAGTCGCCCTCAGGCTGTCCGTTGCGACGGCGCTCCAGGAAGTCGAGCCGGTCGGTCAGGCGCTCCTTCGGCAGCAGCAGCTTGTCGAGGCCGAAGTGCGCCTCGTCGCGGCTCTGGAACGTGAGGTCGTACTCCTTCGACATCACGATGGCCTCCTCCGGGCACACCTCCTCGCAGAAGCCGCAGTAGATGCAGCGGAGCATGTTGATCTCGAACCACTCGGGCTCCCGCTCCTTGATGTCGTCGGTGACCTCGTGGGCCTGCATCGAGATCGCCAGCGGGGGGCAGCTCCGGGCGCAGAGGCCGCAGGCGACGCAGCGAGGCCGGCCCTGCTCCTCGACGAGGACCGGGCGTCCGCGGTAGCTATCCGGCGGGTACCACTGCTCCTCGGGGTACTCGAAGGCGTAGCTGTCCAGCTTCATCTTCGAGGCCGAGTAGCCGAGGCCCTTGAAGATCTCCGGCAGGTACAGGCGCTCCCAGAAGTTGAGCTTGCGCTCATCAGGAGTCGCGTTGTTGACGGGAGTTCCAGGCATCAGTCTAGCGTAAAAGCATAAATCAGGCCCGCAAACTACGCTGGCTGGGGAGTACGGTTCGCAGGGCGGGCCACCTTCGCACGGCGTTGACACCCTACGGCCTCGGAGGAGGTAGGACCGCGCGGGGCAAGCGTCCAATCACGAGTGTCGGGCCTATGCCGGCGGTCGAGAGGGGGCCCGTGACGTGCGCAGTGACCTCGAAGCCGAGCCCGATGCCCGGCCCTCGGCTGACTGGTGGAATGATCGAGAGGACGGCCTGCGCACGCGCGTGCACACCAGGCACGATGCGCGCTCCTCGCGCAGCGAAGCTCGGGTCGTCGCGCTCCGACCGCGACACCCGGAGTACCGAGGGTCCCGCTGCGGTCGAGACCGAAAGCGACCCCAGCGCCCGCCCACGGACACGTGCCCGCCGACGAGTTCGTCTCGTCCCCAGAACTCGTACCACCCCACCACGCCTACCTCGGTGAACAATGGGCCGCCTGCTGGCGCGACCCCGAGGCGGAGCGCGCCCCCAAGGACGTCCCACCCTGCGTCGTCACCGGGCTCGAGCACGTAGCCGAACCCGCCGCCGGACTCGATCCACACGGCCGCGCTCGACGTCGCCCCCTCGGGAGAAGCCTGCGCCGAGGCGGCGCTGGCGGTGACCGTGAGCAAAAGGAAGAGACGGGTCATGGACCCAAGGTCAGATGCCGGCTCCAGGGCGTCCTGGTGCACACGCACGACCGCTGGCGCAGCGAGGACCGAGGTGCGTCTCATGGGAGGGGTGGCTGGGGCTCGCGGGCACGGAACCGGCCGACGGCCACGGTCTCCCGCCCCGTCCTGTCCTCGAACGTGATGCTAAACCGGCCGGCGATCTCGACCACAACAGCCTCGACCACGACGTCGCCGCTGATGGCCCGGAGGTCGCGGACATCCTCGAAGGCGTCGGGTAGGACCGCCAGCGCCGTCCCGGTGCCCGCGGTGATCTCGTCGCGCACCTCCACGGGGTATGTACCAGGGCTGACCTCGTCGGCCGCGACGATGAGCGCGAGCGCGAGCGACGCCCCGTCATCGGTCCGCCCCTGGGAATCGACCACGACCACGTCGAAAGGGTACACGCCGCCCGGGAGTCCCGGCTGGCGGACCGCGTCGAGCGTTGCCGAGGCGTCGATGTCGCCGGACAAGCACAGCGTGATCTGGTCCGGACCCGGCGCGGGTGCCTCGCACGAGACATCCGACGTGTCGCAGCCACCCCCGATCGCCAGAACGACGAGTACGAGCACGATTCGCCGGACACTGGAGAAGCAATGGTGCATCGCTACCACACCCGACCGATCCGGACGAGCACGCCGCCGGAGACCGTCTGCACCTCCGGTCCCGCGACCGCCCCGATCCGGGCGCCGAGACCAAACACGGGCAGGATGCGGCCGACGGCCTCGGCCTGAGCTGCGGCATGGAGTCCCTGAAAGGCTACGGTCTCATCCGTTCCATCGAGAGCGAACCGCCCCGTGTAGCGCTCGCCACGGACCAGCGCGGGGCCGACGCTGACGAGGGCTGTCACGTACCGACCGTCCGACAGCGGCCGTCCGACCAGGACCGCCAGCGTCTCGGTGGTCAGGACCGTGCCCGGAGGCTCGGGGTCAGGGTCCGTGAAAAGGTTGAACTCGATCGGGCCGAGTTCGTGATCGACCAGCGCGAGCGCCGTCACAGCGACGTGGTCGGCATATTCGTAGGTCAAGCTGGCAGAGGCGATCGCTCCACCGCGACCCACCGACGACAGGCCCACGCCCGCCGACGCGTACACGCGGTGATCGGCGGCGAGGCACCCGTCCCAGGTCGGGGTGATCTCATCGGGGGTCTGTGCCGCTGCGGTGCCCGAAGCCACCGCCAGCAGGAGGATGAATCGGTTCATGGCGCCAAGGTCCACCGCAACACCAGCGGTCGCCCTGATGCAAACGCACTACCCGCTGGCGCCAGCGGGCCGCTAGCCCGCGCGGACGAGGCCGGTCTCCCACGCCCACGCGACCGCCTCGCGCGCCGAGCCCACGCCCAGCTTCGAGTAGACCGCCGCCAGGTGGTTTCGGACCGTGTTCTCGGCGATCCGCAGGCGCTCGCCGATGGCGCCGTTGTCGAGGCCGCGCGCCATCAGCACCAGGACCTCGTGCTCGCGCCCAGTCAGCGGCGACAGCGTCTCGGGCTTGCGCGGGATCGGCACGAACCAGCGGCCCTCACCGCGGTGGACCGCCAGCACGGCCTCGCGAACAGCTGTCGGGTGCTGGTCCTTCGTGATGTAGCCCGCCGCGCCCGCCTCCAGCAGCCCGTGGATGTACGCCGAGTCGTTGAAGGCCGAGAGCGCGAGGATGCGCGGCGCTTCCGGATCCTCGCGAAGCGCCTCCGCGACCTCTGGGCCAGGCATCTCCGGCATGTTCATGTCGAGCAGCAGCACGTCCGGGCGCAGGCGACGCACCAGCTTGAGCGCCTCGTCTCCGTCGGACGCCTCGCCGACGACCTCCACCTGGCCGCTTTTTTCGAGGGCCGTGCGGATGCCCGCGCGGAAGACAGGGTGGTCATCGGCGACGATGACGGTCACGGCAGGGTCAGGCATGGCTAGGGTCGCCTGCTGGCGGAGGGGGTCGTGCGGGGTGGGAGCTGGCGGGCGGTTGGCGCCAGCGGGTCAGGCGGCGACGGCGATCTGCGCCAGTCGGTGGGACGAGACGGGCGCGGTGAGCGACACGCGGGTGCCGCCGAAGGGACTCTTCGCGACCGTGAGCGAGCCCCGGAGGAGGTCGGCGCGCTCCTGCATACCCAGCAGGCCATAGTGGCCCTGCGCGGCGAAGTCGAGGGCGCCACCCGCTGGCGGCCCCACGCCGTCGTCGTCGACGGTGAGCGTGAGCCTGCCCGCCGAGGCGGTCCGCTCGAAGGCCAGCATCAAGTCCACGCGCGACGCCTCGGCGTGTTCGACAGCGTTGTTGAGGGCCTCCTGCGCGACGCGGTACAGCGCCAGCCGCTTCTCGTCGGTGAGGGCTGCGCTGTCGACGATCTGGCGTGTCTCGTCGTCGGCCCGGAAGCGGACGTCCAGGCGCCCGCCCTCGCCCCAGCCAGCACGGTCGGCCAGGGCTGCCAGCGCGGGCGTCAGGCCGAAGGCGTCCAGCGCCGAGGGTCGCAGTTCGTCGCAGAGGGCGCGCAGCTCGCCGACGACGTCAGTCACGGCCGAGCGCGCCGCCTCGTCGGTGTCGCCCAGCGCCATCTGGACCGCGCATAGGTCCTGGACCGGGCCGTCGTGTAGCTCACGGGCCACGTGGGCCCGCTCGGCCTCGCGCGCCGCCGCCAGCCGGCGCCGGAACTCCGCCCGAAGCCGACGCGACTTGCGCGCTCTCCGCTCCCACACCACCACACCGCCCACGAGCGCGATCAGGCCCGCCCCGAACACGCCCAGCGCCAGCGTGCCCACGGGCACCGCCGTCGCCAGCCGGACCACGGATCGGTCGTCCACGTCGAGAGCGAACGGCGCCGCCGAGGCCTCGGGAAGCCCGTCGGCGACGAGAGCGCCCGCCCGCGACGAGCGCTCGACGGCGTCCACGAAGGCGTCGTACGGAATCGAGATGCGCGGACGCCCTTCGGCGCCAGCGCCGAACTGAACGACGCTGTCGCGGAACACCGCGAAGTGCGTCAACCGGCCGCCGTCTTCCACGAACCCGGACGCCTGGGGTGACGCGGCGCGGTGGTCGAGGCCGGGCGGACGGTCGGTCTGGAGCGCGAGGAGCAGTGCGAGAACGAAGGAAGCCAGCACGACACGCAGGAGGGAGACCCCGCAAGCTAGGCCGCTCCCCGCTGGCGCCCTGATGCGGACGGACTAGGGAGACCGCTCCGATCTGCCCAGGATGCCCCGCTGGCGACGAGGCCACCGGGGTCGGCCTGGTCTTTTGCCCCGCGCGCCAGCAGGCACGACACCCGCTGGCGATGTGCACTCGCAGCCAGAGGCTTTAGGTCGCGGAGTCTCGTCTACTCGATGACCGCCTGGTAGACGAGCGTTCTCAGCTTCGCGTGGTCGTCGAAGCCACCCGCAGGGATCACCTGCGTGAAGTACACGACCACGAGTTCCTCCGCAGGGTCGACCCAGTAGGTAGAGTGGTAGGCGCCACCCCATCCATACTCGCCAGCGCTGCCGGGAACGCCTCTCGCCCCGAGGTCCTCCACGACCCAGACGCCGAGGCCGAACCCCACCCCATCGTCGAGATCCATGTCTCCGAGATGGTCGACCGTCATGAGCTCCACCGTTTTGGGGCTCAGAAGGCGCGTTCCGTCCAGTTCGCCCCCGTTGAGAAGCATCTGCAAGAACCGGGCATAGTCGCCAGCGGTCGACAGGAGGCCGGCACCACCGGAGTAGCTCGTTCGGGGCCCGTCCACGTATGCCCCCTGGCCGGTAGCTCCGCCCGGGTCTGGCGCGCGTTCCAAGCCACCGGCGTCTGTGGACGAGTACACCACCGCCAGGCGGTCGGCCTTCGACTCAGGCAGGTAGAAGTGGGTGTCGACCATGCCCAGCGGCGACAGGATCCGGGACTGGAGGAACGTGTCGAGGCGTTGACCGCTCGCGCGCTCGATGACGGCGCCCAGGATGTCCGTCGAGTAGCCGTAGACGAAGCGCTCGCCGGGCTGAGCTTCGAAGGGAAGCGCGGCCATGCGAGAGACGGTCGCGCCAACGGACTCCTCACGGTCGGCGAGATACCAGCCGGTGATTCCGGCCGCCTCCCAGCGGTCCGCAGCCGTGCCGCCGCCGTATCCCACGCCTGCCGTGTGGGTCAGCAGGTCGTGGATGGTGATGGGCCGTTCGGCGGCCACGATGTCGTATCCGTCGCTCCCGTCTCGTGGCACGGCCACCGTGGTCTCACCGAACTCGGGCAGGTATGCGCTCACCGGATCCGACGTGAGCAGCCGTCCCTCCTCCTGGAGCATCATCACGCCCACGCTCACAACCATCTTGGTCTGGGAGGCGATCCGGAAGATGTCGTCCTCCCGCAAGCGGGAGTCAGCCTCCCGGTCTCGGTACCCGAACGCCTCCAGGTAGGCCACCTGGCCTCGGCGGGCCACCAAAACCACGGTACCCGGCCGCGTGCCATCGTCCACGTACGCCTGCATCTGGGCGCTGAGGCGCTCCAGTCGCTCCGACGAGAGGCCGACGTCCTCCGGCTGCGCCCGGGGGAGGGATTGAGCACCTACCGCTGGCGCTGCCATCCACGCCAGCAGGAGACTCGCCAGCAGGGCGTTCGTCCACGCGCCACGAGTCGGTGCAGCTCGGCTGTGCGCGATGGCGCTTGTGTGACGGGTCATGGTGTGCTTCCTCGCGACAATGGACAGGTTCGGCGAGTCTAGCGACCAAAGACCCGGAGTACGTGATGCGGTGTGGCGCCAGCGGCAGCGTCGACCGCTGGCGGAGGCGTGGGTCGGCAACGCGGCTTGGGTCTCCAACAAAGCCAACCGACCCTTGAGACGGCTAGCGGCTTCGCCTCCGATGGACGCCCGAAGCGCGCTACGGCAGGAGCTGCGCCACGAGCGTACCGCCTCCGCCAGGATTGACCCACACCGTGTAGCGCCAGCCGTCCGCCGACTCGGCCTCCCAGCGCGCATCCGCGGGGCCCGCTGGCGCCAGCGGGCTCTCAGGCGGTGGCTGATATGACGAATCCGCGGCAAACGTGTAAGTCCACACGTCGCCCTCGAGTCGCATCGACATCTGGTTTGGGATCGGCAGCGCGAGATAGATCCACCACACCCTCGCCTGCTCCCGCCAGCGGGCGAGGAGGCTCGACGACTGGTATGTGGGCTCCGTCAGTGACGCGCCGACGAGGGCCTCCATCTCCGCGGGGTCCGGCTGGCGGTGGCTCTGGTCGCGGGTCACGACGACAAGGACGGCCACGAGGGTGACGGCCGCCACTATGAGGCGAGGTCGGCTCTTCACGTCTGGGCAGGCGTGGGCATCCACATCGTGCGTTTGGGAACAAACACTCCTTCGCAACGCGCCAGCGGGGTGATTCCCGCTGGCGTCTACCGCGTCCGAACGAAGACGGCGCCGGACCGGGGCGCCACGACGTACGCAGGCCCCGCCGCGACGGGCTGCGCGCCGACCGTCAGCGCGACCTGGACCTCGCCGAGGTCGCCCGTTCGGTGCGGCACGTCGGAGGCGTTGACGACCACCACGGCCGTCTCCGCATCCGTGCGCCGGGTCAGCGTGAGCACGTCGCCGAGGGGCTCCCAGGAGATCGTTCCGGTCCCGAACAGCTCGGTGTAGCGGCGGCGCAGCGTCAGCGCGCGGCGCGTCGACGCCAGCAGGTCGAGGTCGGGTACCACAGCATCCGCGGGCTGTGGCGCTCCGTCCCAGGCGATCCGCTCTGGCTCGTACGTGAGAGACGGCCACAGCATCGGCTTGCGGTCGTCCGGGTCGTCGGCGCCCCACATGCCGACCTCGTCGCCGTAGTACACGTGCGGCGCGCCAGGCAGCGTGACCTGGAGCAGCCGGAAGAGCTCGACCGCGCGGAACGCCTCGACGTCTGGTTTGGAGGCGTCGTAGCCCGGCCGGTTGCGAGGCGTCTCCTCGTTCTTGTACGGCACGCCCGCGTTCTGGAGCGTCGTCGCCAGCCGGGGCGTGTCGTGGCTTCCCGACATCGTCATGAGCGCGGGTAGGTGATCCGGCGACGTGCTGGCGTAGATCTCGCCCAGTTCCGCGGCGACATCGGCAGCAGAGATCTGGGCGCCAGCGGGGTCGAGGAACTGGCGCAGGACGGGGAATGGCCGGTAGTGCATCACCGAGTCGAACACGTCGCCGAGCCACGGCGCCGGGTCCATGAGTCGGTCGGGCCACTCCTGCCACCAGATCTCGCCGATGAGGATGGCCTCGGGGTTGATGGCCTTGACCACGCGGCGGAAGTCTTCCCAGAAGCCCATCGGCACCTGCTCGGCCACGTCCAGGCGAAACCCGTCGACGCCGTCGGAGGGGTCGCCGTCGCCGTTGGGATCGAGCCAGCGCACCGCCGTGGCCAGCGCGTGTGCCTTGGGCCCGGTGGCCAGGTCGCCCGTGAAGGGGATGCCGCGCTCGGGATCGCCCTGGAGATCCACCTTGCGGAACTCCGGCAGCGAGGGGACGCCCGCCCAGCCGGTGTAGGCGAACTCGTCCTGAGGTGTGTCCGGGTCGTCGAAGGCGTCGATGGCATACCAGTCGGCCGTCGCCGCGTCGCGGCCGTTCTGAAGGATGTCCTGGAAGGCCCAGAACTGCGTGCCGGTGTGGTTGAAGGACACGTCCAGCACGATCCGCATGTCGCGGTCGTGGACCGCCTCGACGAGGTCCAGGAGGAGGCCGTCAGCCGCCGTGGTAGCCCACGTCTCGGGGTCGGTGGGGTCTTCAAGGGCGATCTGCTCGCGGTCGCCTTCCGGGTCGGGCCCGAAGTGCGGGTCGACGTGACGGTAGCTCTCCGCGTCGTACTTGTGGAGGCTCGGGCTGGCGTTGACGGGGTTGAGGTAGAGCGCCGTCACGCCGAGCGAGTCGAGGTACGGGAGCCCATCCAGGACGCCCTGGAGATCGCCTCCGTAGCGTCTCGCCTGGACCGTCACGTAGAACTGGTCCGGCCGGAGCGCCGTCTCCCATGCGTCGCGCGCGTACCAGTCAGAGGTCCAGTCGCGCACACGCCAGCCGGCGTCCACGAGCGAGTCCTCCGGGATGTTGGGATAGGCGCCCGTCATGGACGCCGGCACCGGGTCGTTGGACGGGTCCCCGTTGCGGAAGCGCTCGGGGAAGATCTGGTACCAGACGGCGTCCGCCGCCCACTCGGGCGGCACGTCAGGCGCAGGCGGGAGGTCCGGCAGCATCGGCCGGGCGCCGGGATCTGCGCCGCCGTCGCACGCCGCCAGTAGGGCCGCCACGACCAGCGCCGCCGCCCGCTGGCGTACAGACCCGATCCGGCGGGGAGCGACAATCAGCAGCGAGAAGAGCGAGCGCATTGGAGCGGTCCAGAGCCTTCCGCAAGCTACCCGAACAGACGCCAGCGGTAGCTTTGGTGCGTCCTGTTTGCCTCGCATGACTGAGTTTCTCCGCACGGTCCGCGCCGAGCTCGCGGCGCTCGACGTGTCGCCACGCGCGCTGCGCCAGTTCGGCCTGGTCGTGGGCGGCGTGCTGCTGGCGATCGCCGGCCTGCTCCTCTGGCGGCGCGGGCTCTCGGCCTGGGTCTGGGGGCTCGGCAGCGTCGGGGGCGTGCTCGTGGTGCTCGGCGCCGTGGCGCCCGTGGCGCTACGGTCGGCCCACCGCGTTTGGATGACGCTGGCGTTCGCGCTCGGCTTCGTGATGACGCGCGTGATCCTGACGCTCGCGTACGTCCTCATCTTCATCCCCACGGCGCTCGTGCTGCGGCTGATCGGCAAGGACCTGCTCAGCCGGACGATGGCACCGCCCGGCGAGTCCTACTGGATCCGTCGCGACGACGGCGTGGCCGACCGCGAGAGCCTGGAGCGCTACTTCTGAGGTGGCCGAGACCGCTCCTCCCCGCTGGCGCCGACGCCTGCTGACCGGCGGCTACCTGGTGGCCGTGGCCGCCGTGGGCCTCGCCGTGCTGGAGATCGCTGCGCGGTCGCTCGGCCTGGGCGACCCGATCCTGTACCACGCGACGGTCGCCGGCGGCCTCCGCCCACTGCCGAGCCAGTCCGTCGAGCGCGTCGGCGGCGCGCGCGTCACGATCGACGCCAGCGGGGTTCGGTCGGCCTCGACCACGGCCGACACGGCGGCGCTCCGCGTGCTCTACCTCGGCGACTCGGTGACGTGGGGCGGCTCGCGCACCGACGACGCCGACACCTTCGCCGAGGTTGCCGCCGACGCGCTCCGCCAGCAGAGTGGTAGCGTCTACGCCATGAACGCCGGTGTCAACGGCACCTCACTCCTCAACGCCGCCGACGTCTACCGGACCTACGCCGACTCCGTCGATGCCGTCGTCTGGCTGTTCCCCTGGGGCGACGTGACGCGGTCGTACGCCTCGCTCGGTCCGCTGTGGCCAGCGCGCCTCACGCCTCGGCTGGCGCTGGTCGAGGCCGTCGACCAGGTCCTCTTCCGGTACTGGCTGCCCGCGCTCCGCGAGCGCGGCGGCACGGCCGAGGACTTCGAAGTGGCCGAGTTTCCGCCCGGCTACGCTGAGGTCGGCCGGCGCGAGCTGGCCGCGCGGCAGGACTCCAACCTGGCCGCTGCGCGCCGTGTCCTCCGCGACGCCCGCCAGCGGGGGCTGCCTCTTGTCCTCGGCGTCACACCGACGCTCGACGGGGCTGCGCCCGCCCCGCTGGCGCCGGCGGCCCGTGCCTTCCTGGCCGACGCCGACACGCTGGGCGCGGCGATCTTCGATGTCCACGCCTCCGTCGACGCGGCCGGTGGGCCCGACGGCCTCTTCTTGGACGCCGTCCACCTGACCACCGAAGGCCACCGGGTGGTCGGCGAGGCGCTCGGCGCCGTGCTCGTCCGCCAGCTGGCGGCTCCGTCCTCTCCTGCTGACTCATGACCGTTCTCGGCCTGTCCTGCTTCTACCACGACGCCGCCGCCGCGCTCGTCCGCGACGGCGAGATCGTGGCGGCCGCCCAGGAGGAGCGGTTCTCGCGGAGCAAGCACGACCCAGCGTTCCCGGAGCAGGCCATCGCCTACTGCCTCCGCGAGGCCGGCATCGAGACGGCCGACCTCGACGCGGTCGCGTTCTACGACAAGCCGCTCCTCACCTTCGAGCGGCTGCTGGAGACGTTCCTGACGTACGCCCCGCGCGGGCTGGCGGCGTTCATCCAGGCCATGCCGGTCTGGCTGAAGCAGAAGCTGTGGACGCCCGACGTCATCCGCCAGCGGCTCGGCGGCTACGAGGGGCCGCTCGTGATCCCCGAACACCACCGGAGCCACGCGGCCTCGGCGTTCTTCCCGTCGCCCTTCCAGCGCGCGGCCGTGCTCACGACCGACGGCGTCGGCGAGTGGGCCACCACCAGCTGGGGCGTGGGCGACGGCAACCAACTCGACCTCCAGGCCGAGATCCACTTCCCGCACTCGCTGGGGCTGATGTACTCGGCGTTCACGACGTTCTGCGGGTTCAAGGTCAACTCGGGCGAGTACAAGCTGATGGGGCTCGCGCCCTACGGCGAGCCGCGCTACGTCGACGCCATCCGCGAGCACCTGATCGACCTGCGCGACGACGGCTCGTACCGGCTCCACGTCGACGCCTTCACGTTCCCGTGGGGCACCCGCATGACAGGACGTCGCTTCGAGGAGCTGTTCGACGGCCCGGCGCGAACCCCCGAGAGCCCGCTGACGCAGCGCGAGATGGACCTCGCGCGGAGCGTGCAGGCCGTGGTCGAGGACGCCGTGCTGGCGATGGCGCGGCACGTCCACGCCGAGACCGGCGAGCCCAACTTGTGCCTGGCCGGCGGCGTCGCGCTCAACTGCGTGGCCAACGGGCGGCTGCTCCGCGAGGGGCCGTTCGAGAACATCTGGGTGCAGCCCGCCGCCGGCGACGCGGGCGGGGCGCTCGGCTCGGCCCTCGTGGCCGCGTTCGAGTGGGACGGCCGCGAGCGCCAGCCGCACGCGTCCGACGCCATGCGCGGCGGCTA
>JBCDLV010000068.1:0-13398 GCA_038744895.1 Bacteroidota bacterium
CAGCGAGCCGCGTTGAATCGGTCGCTCGGGACTCTCGTCCACGAAGCGAGAGACCTCCACGCGCGACCGAAGCCGGAGCCTCCGGCTGGCGTCCCACTCGCCGTGGAGGCGGAGCGTCTGGCGCGTCTGCTCGGCCAAGCCCTCCACGAGGGAGCCAGGCACGACGCCAGGCACGTCGATGCCGACCTCGCGCGTCTCCGTCCGCGCCTGCGCGTAGACGCGCGCATAGCGGCGCGGCCGGTGCTCGACGTGGATCAGGGCTTCCCGCCCGCGACTCGGACGCGGAACGTTGAAGCGGAGGTACGGGAACCGGTACTGGTCCAGGTAGGCGTTGACGGTCCACGTCCGCGACGGTCGGATGCGGACGCCCGCGTACAGGCCGTCTTCGTTGCGCCCCACGCCGTTCCGCTCGCCGAAGGGGTAGCCGTGTAGCGTGGTGTAGTCCGGTGCGTAGCTGCGGCCGACGATCAGCACGTCCGCGCCTCCGCCCAGGTCCAGACCCACGCCTCCGACGGCGCCGAGCCCGCCGCCTGCTCCGCGGGCGACCTCGGCGAACGCCAACCCGGCCCGCGCGCGCGCATCCGCATAGGCGCTCAGGACGGTCGCCTCGTCGCCGGCGAAGTCGAAGATCTCGTCGGGCCGCGTGCCCGCCGCCAGCGGGGTATCGAACGTCGACCGCGTGGCGACGACGCCCGCCCGCCCTACGACCTCTCCGGTCTCGACGCGGTACTCCGCGCCGCCGCCGATCAGCGTCTCGTCGAGGGCGTCCTTGCGCGCCAGCTCGCGATCTGTCCGGTGGAGCCCGTCGGCACCGAGGCTGGTCACGACTGGGTCGAAGGCGCCCGGCGGCAGGTCGGGATCGCCGAGGTCGGTGGTGTCCGGCTCGAAGATGCTCGCGTCCAGCTGGCGGCGGCTCCCGAAGGCCGAGACGTACAGGCCGGGGACGACGGCGACGGAGAGCGCGGCGCCTCGGAGGAAGTTGTTCTCGTCCACGGAGCCGTACGGGCGGATGCCGCGTCCCGTGCGGAGAGGCCCGCCGACGGCGTCGGGTCCCTTGCCGAAGCCTGACGCCCGCCAGAGCGCCAGCCCCTGGCCGAACTCGGCTACGTAATCGCCGAGTACGAGCGCGTCGATCCGGCCTGCGTCGAGCAGCGCGACGTGGGCGCTCTGGTAGTCGTAGCCGAACGTGTTGGTGGCCTGGTCGAAGCGAAACGGCTCGCCAGGGTCCTTCTCGAGCGTCACGTTGAGGCTCACCTGGCGCCGGTACGTGGCTTGCAGGCGCGTGTAGATCCGTTCCGGCGACCCGAGGAAGGCGCGCGTGGAGTCCGGCCCGGTGAACCCCTCGCCCAGGTCGAGCCGCCGCTGAAGCCGCTGCGTCGCCGTGTACCGGAGGTTGCCGACGACCGTGCCAAACCGAGGTGCCGTGGGGAAGCGAGCGTTCCGGGCGACCGGGGCATCGATCGCAGGGCCGATCCGTAAATAGGGGCGCGCGTCGAGGTACACGTCGGCCGTGACACCCTCGACCTGCCGGAGCCCCGGCAGCGAGCCGAACAGCCCGTTGGCAACGCGGTAGCGCACGATGGCTGCGGCTACCTCGGACCCGAAGGCCGGTACTTGCGCCAGCTCCTGCGCGCTCGCTTCGTTGATGTCGAGCGGGTCGTCGCGGAGCGACGCCAGCAGCTCCAGCAGCTCCGTCGGGTCGCCGTCGAGATCGTCCTCCAGAAGAGCTTCGAAGGTGGCCTCTATCTCAGGGTCGACCTCCACGGAGTCGGCGGGGACCTGGGCGGCGGCCCCGCTGGCAACGGCCCCGCTGGCGACGAGGGCCAGGAGGACCGCCCACAGATGCGGCGTCCCCCGCTGGCGCCCGCCAGCGGGGGAGAGGCGGATCGTCGGTCGGGTCCCGTAGCGCATCGTCAGAACGCGATCTCGACGCCGAACGCGGGCGTCAGGCCGAGGGTCTCGTGGCGCTCGACGGCGAAGTCGGCGCGCAGCGGGCCGCCGCGCACGCCGACGCCAGCGGTGAACCGGGCGGGCTGCGTGGAGACGCCCGCGCGCAGCGCCAGCACGTCCACGGGGCGGACCTCGGCGCCTGCGCGGACCGACAGCCCGAAGTCCAGGTCCTGGTCGGCATCGACGACCAGTGTCGCGCGCTCCGACGGCGTGTAGGCGATGCCAACGGTGACGCCGGGGACGGTGGAGGCGGGAAGTCGGAGGTCGTTGACGTCGCTGCGCCCCAGGCCGAGCAGATTGCGCCCGGCGAGCCCCGCTCGGAGGCCGGGCAGCACGCGCCCCTGGACGCCCACGTCCAGGAGAATCGCCGTCTCACTGCCAAACCCTTCCGTCGACGCCGACTCAACTCCGATGGCCACGCCGACGTCCAGCCGGCGCGTCGGGCTCAGGGCCACCTGGCGCGCGAAGCCTCCGCGGACGCGTGTCTCGCGACGCTCCGAGAAGCCATAGCTGCGGGCTTCGACGGCGAAGACGCCGAGGCCGGTGGGCGCGGCTGCCGCCAATGCCCCGAGGCCGAGCTCACTCAGGCCGAACGCCTGGCTGGCCTGGAGCGACGCCCGCCGCTCGATGAGGGAGGCCCGTGCCGCTGGGTTCGTGTGGCCCCAGGCGCTGGTGAGGGCGACGCCTGCCCGGCCTAGCCCGAGGATGCGGGCGCCGCCCTCCGCGTATTGCGCGCTGGCGGGGAGGGCAGGGGCCGTCAGGAGAAGAGCGAGTGCGAGGGCACGCATAAAGGCCACCAGCGGGGCGTTCGGACCGGTAGTCGGGCCGTGTAGCTTATCGGCCTCGGGTCAACTTACGCGACCGCCCCCACGTGATGGCCTTCACCCGTCCACTCCTTGTCGCCTTCCTTCTCGTCCTGCTGGCGCCTTCGCCAGCGGCACAGGAGCTCAACTGCCAGGTCTCGATCAACCGGCAGGCGCTGTCGGGGAGTGAGTTCGGCTACCTGGATGAGATGCGGACGGAGATCCAGCGGTACCTCAACGGCCGCATCTGGACGACGGATGCGTTCGAGGCGTCCGAGCAGATCGAGTGTCAGTTCCAGATCACGTTCACGCGCTCGCTGTCCCTGACCGACTTCGGCGCCCAACTGGTGGTGCAGGCCAGCCGTCCCATCTACGGCACGGCGTCGCGAACCACGACGTTTCGCGTCTTGGACGAGACATGGTCCTTCCGGTACACCCGAGGGCAGCCGCTCATCTACGACCCCAACCGATTCGACGCGCTCACGTCGGTCCTGGACTTTTACGCTAACCTAATCCTGGGCTACGACTATGACTCGTTCTCGGCGCTCGGTGGCACGCCGTACTTCGAGCGCGCGCTTCGGGTCGCTGAGCTTGCGAGGTCTGACAACAACGCGTCCGACCCGGGGGCGGGGTGGTTCGGGCAAGGAGCCGAGGACCGGGTCCGCTACACACTCGTGCAGGAACTCCTCGACCCGACCTTCGAGCCGCTGCGGCAGGCGCACTACGCCTACCACTTCGACGTCCTCGACCATTTCCTCGTTCGGCCGGAGCAGTCGTACGAAGCCGCGCTGACGGTCCTGGAGTCCCTCCACGAGCTCTACCAGCTGTTCAACCGACGCCGGTACACCACGGATGTGTTCTACGGCGTCAAGTACCAAGAGCTGACTGCACTTCTGCGGGATGCCCCGCAGCGGAATCAGGCATACGCGCTTCTCGCAGAGATGGACGCGGCTCATCTTGGGACCTACGACGATCTCGTCAACTGACAGCGTCGGATCGACTCGGTCAACAGGTGGTGTGAGGAGACGGCACGGTCCTGGCGGTTCGGCGCGGCACCGAACCATCCCTCTCTGCCTGTGACAGCGTCCTCCTCTCCGTATGAGGTGCTCGGTGTTCCCGAGACGGCATCTGCCGACGAGATTCGCAAGGCGTACCGTCGCCTTGTGCTGCGGTACCATCCAGATCGAAATCCGGGAGATCCGACAGCCACCGAGTCGTTTCTACGCGTCCAGGAAGCCTTCCGCGATGTCAATCCGGCCGACCCAGATGCTGGGTTCGATGCGGCCCGGGTGGCGCGCGACATGCAGCAAGCCGCGGCAGAAGCCGAGCGGCGACGCAACCGAGGAGGCGCCGGTGCGCGATCGAGCCAGCACGTTCGGGTGGCCCTCGACCGGCCGCGCATGGACACCGTCTGGGCCAAGATGCGCACGCGCTACGTCCTCCGCGGCGCCACGACGGGCGTCCTGCTGGCGGCGGCGGTGTCGGCATTTCCGGCCGCGGTGAGCCTCCTCGTCGGCGGGTCATTCATCCCGACGTGGGTGGGCATCACGATGGGCGTAACCGCTGGCGCAGTCCTCATCGTGAACGCGGTTCTCACGGCAGAGCCCCCGCCCTGGGCTGTCCAAACGCACGCCCAGGGCTTGCACGACCTCCGGTGGAACGTCTTCGTGGGATGGGAAGAGATCCGCGATGTCCATTCCGTCGATGAGGGCATTGACCTGTCGCTGACCGACAGCGGGGCGACGCGCCTGGCGGATCTGGTGCCGCCGAAGGCATTCCACGAGCCCGCCATCTACCGGCTGCCGATGAGCGACAGCGAGAACCTGATCCGCATCCTCCGAGGGAAGCTCCACGAGGGAATGAAGATGGCGGCGTAGACCCCGCGGCTCGGCATCGACTCGACATCCTCGACGCCCCGGCGGGTCCAGCGGGCTGCATCGCGCTCTGGTCTTGCGAGGCTGGACGGCCGTTGTCCTGTGGCTCGTGCCTCCGCCAGCAGGGGGCTGCCGCCAGCGGTGTGCCCGCCGCCACCGGTTTCGCCGCCGCCAGCGGTCAACGACTGGGCTCGATCCGCGCGCGGCGCACGAGGTCTCCCTGGAGGAGGGCATCCACGACATCCTGGCCCTCGATCACGCGTCCGAACGCGGTGTAGCGACCGTCCAGGTGCGGCTGCGGGCTGTGTGTGATGAAGTACTGGGAGCCTTCCGTGTCCTTGCCGGAGCTCGCCATCCCAATCGTTCCCGTCTCGTAGCGGATGCGGGTGAACTCGGACCGGATCGGCGTTTCGGGGCCGCCATATCCGTCGCGCCGGACGTGGTCACCGCCCTGGACTACGAAGTTGGCGACGACCCGGTGGAACGGCACATCGTCGTAGAGCCCGGCGGCGGCTGTCGTGCTGATCCGTTGGACAGTCTGCGGTGCCGCCTCCGTATCGAGCTCTACGACTACCCGGCCGCGATCGGTGTCCAGGATGAGCCGAGGCTGCGAGCCCACCACTGCCAGCTGGCGCCAGTCGATGGTGGTCGTGGGTGGACGTCCGTCGCCGCTTTCGAGCGTGACCTCGACCCCCTCGACCAGCCGATCGTTGAGGGCGTCCCGGGCGGCCTCACGCAGTACCGGGTGCGTCTCGTTGAGCGCCACACCCACTAGGAAGTCGACCTCGCCGCCGTCCCGGACCTGTCCCGCGGCCGACAGAATGGCGGTCATTGGCTCCAGGTCCGCTGGCGATGTCAGCGACGCGTACGTCTCGCGGAGCAGCGTGCCGGACCCGAGCGGCCAGAACGCCGAGTCGGCGAGAGCCGTCGCGGCCGTGCTCGTGGTGGCCAGGTCGGCACGGCGGAGCGCCTGCGAGAAGGCCTCGTAGAACCGCCGAGCGCCGTAGCCCCCGGCGTCCCACCGCTGGCGAAGCGCCCCGAGCGCCGCCGAGGCGAGGCGGGTATCGTCGGAACGGGCGTCGGTGAAGAGGCGCGTCAGCGCGGCGCCGTCCTCGCTCGCGCCGAGGGCCCGAAGCGCGGCTGCCTGCGCAAACGGCGACGGCTGGCGCTCTGCCCAGGCGAGCACGAGGTCCGGGCGAGACGGCGAGAGCGCCGGCAGAAAAGCCGCCTGGACCTGCCACGGGTGGTCGTCGCCCGAGACGACGCCAGCGGCCAAGCCGACGGCCTCCGGTGCGCCAGCGGTCGCCAGGGCCGACGCGGCCGCCTGGGCCACGTGCGCGACCGGATCGTCCACGGCGCGGGCGAGGGTACCGCGCGCTTCGAGCGTTCCGATGGCATCCAGGGCACGGACTGCGTTGACGCGGGTCCGCCAGTCGGCATCGCCCAAGGCGGCGCTGCTGAGCCGGTCTGTGTCAGCCGGGTCCGCCAGCCGGGCGAGCGCGCGGGCGAGGTCGGCGCGCGCGGGATCGTCAGGGAGGGCGTCGAAGGCCGCCCGAATGGCCTCTGCTTGCGAACGCCACGCCTCGACGGGCGAACGTGTGAAAGCGTAGGCTGCCCGCTGGCGCAGCATCGCCTGATCCGATTGGAGGCGGGCCCCCAGCCACTGCGCCCAGGCCTCGCTCGTGACGCCCCGGATCCCAAACCGCGCAAGCGCAAGCGCACGCTCGTCGTCGAGAGACGAGGGGAGAGGCAAGCCGAGCAGCGCCGACAAATCCGGGCCGACTCCCGTCTTGCCGAGGGCGTCGAGCAACTCTGCGAGCACCGCTGGCGTCGCCTCCCGGCGAAGCGAGACGACGAGGGGGACGCCGACCGTCGAATCCGCGGTTTGCCCCAGCGCAAACGCTGCGTCCTCGCGGACCCCCGGTACTGGGTCGTCGAGCAGCCGGCGAAGCGCAGGGATGGCCGCCTCGTCCTGCACGGACCCGAGGGCAAACGCCGCCCGAGCGCGCACGAGGCTGTCGGGGCTCGCCAGCAGGTCGGTCAGGGCCGTGCCGTCCCGGAGGACCTGGAGGTCGACGATCGCCTGGAGGTCGGGGCGGTTCAGCAGGCCGTCGGCGTCGCGTTCGGCTTCGGCCACGGAGGCCCCGGATGAGCCGCAGCCCGCCAGGATCGACAGGCCGGCGAGGACGACAGCGGACAGGAGCGAGCGGCGCACAGGTGGTGGGGCTGATGCCGGTGGGCGCGACGTCTCGCGCCGCAGTGCGAAAGAGGGGACTCGAACCCCTACGGCCTCTCGGCCACCAGATCCTAAGTCTGGCGCGTCTACCAATTCCGCCACTCTCGCGGGCCTCGAAGATACCTGCATCTGCTACGGGCTCGTCAAGACCTGGACGATGCTCGGTGTGACATCGAGCAGAGAGGTCGCGGACACGAACCGGCTGGCGCCGGGACCCCAGGCGATCAGCGGGACTGGATTCCGGGTGTGGCTTTTGGTGGAGAGGTCCTCGATGTTGCCATGGTCGCTCGTGACCACCAGCGTGTGCTGGGGCCCCAGCGCGCCGAGGAGCCCGCTGGCGAAGGCATCGAGCGACTGCACCACGCCAGCGGCGCGCGTGGGGTCGCGGCTGTGCCCGGCCTTGTCCGTGAGGAAGTACTCGAACAGGACGAAGTCGTGCGCCTCCAAGAGCGCCGCCAGCTGGCGGCCAGCCTCAGCCTCCGAGATCACGTCCACCGACGGGTCGAAGAGGCGGACCCACGTGGATCGGGTCAGGTCGGCCGTGAGCGCGAGGTCGCGCCGGAGGTCCTCGGCTCGACGCAGGCGGACGCCAGCGGAACGCGCAGCCAGCGTCGTCGCCGTCCAGCGGCCGCGGCGCTCGGCGTACTCGAAGAACCGGTCCGGGTAGGCATTGGCAAACGCCAGCCGGTCCGTTGGCATTCCGCAGCGTGCCAGCCGGGCGAAGACGCTCCGCTCGGCGAGCGTGTCGCGGACCGTCGTCGGAGGGTAGGGTCCGAAGTGTCGGCCGTGGATCTGGGCGGCATTCTCCCCGGAGAACAGAGCCGCTTGCCCCGTGCCGCTTTGGGGAAGCCCCTCGAGCCCCAGTGTGGCGTCGATGGGTGCGAACACGTGGCTTGGAGTCCCGATGGGTGTGGCGTCCGCCGTCCATCGCTGCCCGCCTGCCAACTGCTCGAACGCGGGCAGTGCCAGCGTCGCCAGCGGGTTGTCCGGCGTCGGTGTCCCGAGCCCGACGCCGTCGAGAAACACGAACAGGACGCTCATGCCACGAGTCGGGCGATCGCGTCCGGGTCGCTCGTGGGATGCGCCGCATCGGCCCAGGAAGCGTCCGCTGGCGCTGGAGGCACGAGTGCGACCGGCCGCTCGGCAGACGCAGCCCAGGCGACGGCGCCAGCTTCGGGCGATCCCGCTGGCGGGGTGACGGCGAGCACAGCACGTCCCAGCGCGGCCTGCACCAGCGCCCGCTCGCGGTCGTCATGGTCGAACGGACCGTGCGCCATCGGAAACGATGACACGAGGAGCCCGCCGCTGCGCGTGAGCGTCGTGGCGCCGGGACGCATGGAGCGGTCCAGTCGCGCTAGGCCTGCCCCTACGACGGCGACGGCGGGGAGCCCCGCTGCGAGTGACAGCTTCTGGAGGGCCAGGTCGACGCCTGTCGCGGCTCCCACGACGAGCCCGCGCCCCTGCGCGAGCGTCCGCTGGGCGACCGACTGCGCCGTCTCGAATGCGCCGCCGTCCAGCGGCGCCGCAGCCAAGACGGCCAGCGCCGGCCACCTCAGCGCCTTCAGGTCGCCGAACGCGTACAGCACCACAGGCCGATCGGACCGGGAGAGCGCGTCTAGCCCCGACGGCCACGCCGGGCCCCCGGGGGCGAGCACGTGAATGCCCTTCTCGGTCAGTGCCTCGACCCGCTGGCGCGAGCGCTCGTCGGCATCCGCCAGCGGGGCGCCGCGCAAGGCCTCCACGGTCCGCTCTGCGTTGGGGGTTCCCTTCAGGCGAAGCAGAACCTGCTCGTGCGGTGCCTCGCGGAGTGACGCGGCCGACGTGAACCGCTCGAGGACGCGATGCGCCGTCACACGGCCGACGCCGTCGAGCGAGAGCAGGGCAAGGGCGAACGGCGCGGTCAACGAGATATGGGCTGAGGCGCACGATAACGCCCCGCGTTACGAATCGGGACCCGGATCGGTGGAAACGACAGCCCCAATCAATCCTCAGGGGGCGTAGAGGTCTCGGCACTGCCTTTGCCCGCGTTGGCGGTCGTACGCCTCACGCGCATGTCCGCTCCCCTTCGCCTTCTGTTCGTCGCGGCCCCGCCCGACGCGATCAGCGCCCTGCGTACGGCACGCAGCGGCGGTCCCGTCGAGGCACAGCTGGCGCCATCGGCCCACGTGCTGCGCGCGTCCTTCGACGAGCAGGACTGGGATGCTGTGGTCGTGGTCCCCGGCGGACCCGTCGAGGAGGTCGAGGTGGCGGTCTACGTGCCGGACGGCGTTCCTCTGTTCATCGTCGCAGCGGATGTACCGCTGCTGCTCTCCGAGACGGCCGCACAGGCGATCTCGATGGACGACCTCGCGCACATCCACGAGCGGTTGTCTCCTCCAGCCGACGCGCCTGCCGAGCTCGCCTCGCACCCCGCAGAAGAGACACCGCCAGCGGAGCCGCCTACGCCGCGCCGGCCAGCGCCCGACCGGCATCCGGATCCTGACCCGCCAGGGAGACTGGACCGCGCGCATCTCGCCTCGCTCGCCGACCACCTGCCGATCGGCCTCTACAGGAGCGACGTCGACGGACGCATCCTGTACGCGAACCCTGCCCTCGCCCATCTGTTGGGCGTAGCGTCTGTCGATGCCCTCGCCCACGTCGACGTCGAGAAGGACCTGGGCTACCCACGCAGTGCCTTCGCGGCCGACATCGAGGCCACCGGGCGCGTCCGAAACCACGTCGTGTCGTGGACACGCCGCACCGGAGACCGCATCCACACCCGTGAGAATGCGCGGGCCGTCCGCGACGCCGGCGGGACGCTCCTCTACTACGAGGGGACCATGGAGGACATCACCGCAGAGGTCGAGGCGCGTCGCGACCTCCGCGATGCCGAGGCCTGCCTGGCAGCCATCGCCGAGCACGCGCCTCATGTGCTCTACAGGTTGCGCTACACCCCGGACGGACCGACGTTCGACTACCTCAGCCCCGCTGTCGAAGCGCTCACCGGATACGACCGCGCAGAGCTCGACGCCCGAGGTGGGATCAGCGCACTCATCCTGGAGCGGACCGTGATCGAGGGCTTGGGGCTCTCCGCAGGGCCCGTCGAGGACGCGGACCGATACCTCGCGCTATACAGGATCGAGACGGCCCACGGAGAGCGCTGGATCGAGAATGCGGCTCAGCCGTGGATCGATCCGAAGGGGCGCCCGCTGGGGTTGGTCGGCGTGTTTCAGGACGTCACGGACCGAAAGGACCGCGAGGAGCGACTTGCGGATGAGGCGCAGACCGCCGTGGTCCGCCAGCGGGCCCTCGTGGACCTGGGGCACCTCGAAGGGGCCGACGCCTACGGCGAGCCCGCCGCAGCGATTACAGCGGCGACCCTGGGCGTCGATGCGGTGTCCATCTGGCGCTGCACGCCAGAGGGAGATGCCGTCGCGCTCTACAGTCCCATGCCCGAGGTCGCGACGATCTCGTGCAAGCGACTTTCTCAGGGCCTCCAGGCGCTAGGCTCTCACCGGGCCATCGCCATCGAGGACATCTCGGACGCACAGGTCGATCAACTCGGCCTCCGCCCAGTGGTCGAGGCCTTCCAACTCCGCTCGTTGCTGGTCGCCCCGATGCGCACGCGCGGTGGCGCAGACGGCGTCGTCGTTGCACACAGGTCGCAGTCGAGGCCTTGGGAGGTCTCCGAGGTTGAGTTCTTTGCCGCCGCTGCCGACGCCATGGTGCTGGCGATCGAGCAGGACGAGCGCGAGCGAATCGTCGAGGCGCTGCACATCTCTGAGTACCGTCACCGGATGCTGTCGGAGATGACGAGCGACTACGCCTTCGCGACGAGTGAACGCGACGGCCGCAGTACGGAAGTCCGATGGGTTGCGGGTGCCGCCGCCCGCCTCGACGGGCTGGGGACGAACGCCATGGACTCTGTCCGAGCCATCAAGGCGCTCATCGCGCCGGAGTCGCAAGACTCTGTACGTGCTCTGGCCGCCCACTGGCGCCAGTTTGGTGAGGCCGAGGGAGAGTTCCAGGTGCGTCTTCCCAATGGCGATCGGCGCTGGGTTCACCACAAGGCGAGGCGAGGCGAGGCTGCCCCGGATGGATCCGTGGTCGTCTACCACTCCGGCCGCGACATCACGATTCGGAAGCGGCACGAGGCTGAACTAGTAGATGCCCGGATCGCTGCCGAGGCTGGCCGGGCCGCTGCTGAGCGGATGAACCGACTCAAGAGTGCCTTCCTCTCCAACATGAGTCACGAGGTCCGGACGCCGCTGACTGGCATCCTGGGCTACGCCGACCTCCTGAGCGAAGAACTCGACGGTGTCCACGCTGAGTTCGTGGACCACATCGTGCGCAGCGGGCACCGGCTCCTGGATACGCTGAGTGGCGTTCTCGACCTCGCCCGTCTCGAAGCAGGGGAGGTGGAGCCGGCCTCCAAGATCGTCGCGCTCTCCCCCATGTTGCAGAGCGTCCTGGAGCCCTACGCCACGACGGCGAGGGAGAAAGGACTTCGATTCGACATGGAGCTGGACCCTGCGGTGGGCGCTGTCGCCGACCCGTCGCTCCTCGAGAAGGTGATCGAACGGATCGCGGACAACGCAGTCAAGTTCACCGACTCGGGTGGCGTCCTCGTTACCCTCGACGCCTCCGACAGCGCAGCACCCGACAGCGCAGCACCCGATAGCGCTGCGGGCAACGGCGCAGACCGGCGACAGGCGGTGATCCGGATCACCGACACCGGCGATGGAATCGACCCGGAGTTTATGCCGCACCTGTTCGAGGCCTTCCGCCAGCAGGATTCCGGCCATGCCCGTAGCCACGAAGGATCCGGCCTCGGTCTGACGCTCGCGCATCGAATCGCCTCGCTCCTCGGCGGCCGAATCGAGGTGTCCTCCGAACATCCTGGCGGAACGGCGGTCTCGATCCGGCTCCCGTTCGCCGAGATCCAAGTCCCCGACCCTGCACCACGGCCTCAGACGGCCCCGCCTGCGAGGCGACACAGTCCAACGCCGGCGAATGCGCCCAGCGCCGAATCTCCGGAAGCGCACGCTCAGGCACCGCGTCTGGAACCTCCCAGACGCCTGGTGACGCCAGCCAAGGCTCCGGCGCCAGCAGCACCCGCTGGCGTAGAGACCGTTGCGGCCGATGCACCCTCGGATAGGCTCGGCGACTCGTTCGACTTCTCCTTCCTCGCGGGCCCGGCGTCAGCCTCCACCAGCCCGACGACGCGCGCGCTCGTGGTCCCGACGTCGCGAACGCTAGCCACGGCGACCCCCGCTCTCCCAACCGCTACACTCCCTGACTCGCCTGACCGGCCTGCGTCCTCAGACGCGCCGCGGGCCTCGAATACTGACGATATGCTCTCGTTCCGTTTCTCCCGCCCCGGTGGCGACGACGCCGATGCTGGCGATGCGCCGACACCCGCGCCGCTCCCCCCCACGACGCCTCCGCCTGCGCCCGCGAGCGACGAGCCGGATCCCGTCATGCTGATTCGCGCTCGGACGGAAGGCCCGACCATCCCCGAGGCCGGTGGCACCGAGGACGCGGATGTCGTCCAGGCCAGCGACGGCCGCCCAGCGATCCTGGTCGTCGAGGACAACGACGACACCCGCATGCTCCTGGAGAGGATTCTCCGCGCTACGTATGCCGTTACAGCCGTCGCGGACGCCCGCGCGGCACTCCAGGCCATGAACGCCACGCGGTTCAACGGCCTCGTCCTCGATATCAACCTCGGGGGCAAGGAAACCGGTGCCGACATTCTCCGCGTCGCACGCTCACTTCCGCAGTACAAGGACGTGTTCGCCATCGCTCTGACGGCGTACGCGCTACCAGGAGACCGCGAGCGCCTCCTGGAGTCAGGCTTCAGCGAGTACGTTTCGAAGCCCTTCACCCGTCAGGCCCTGATGGACACGCTGTCAGCAGGCATCCAGGCGTAGCCCGCTGGCGGCTGAGACCGAGACAGGGAACCCCGTCGTCGCATCGCTGAGAGCACGTGCGATGGAGGCGAGAGGTACGGACTGCAGAGAGTCAGGCAGCCGTCGCCTCTCGGATGGTGCGGGGGTACAGAAACAGGCGATCTTTCTGAGTGCCTGTCCTGGATCGCCTCTCCCGCTTCTTTCGTGGTACGCCTGACGAGCCAACCCCGCCTGCGCCCGGCGGCGGCGGGCTCGCCCTCGTGCTCACGGGCGGCGGCGCCCGTGCGGCGTACCAGGCCGGCGTCATCCGAGGCGTCGCCAAGCGGTTCCCCGCGTTTCGCCCGCAGATCCTGACGGGTGTCTCCGCTGGCGCCCTCAACGCGTCCTTTCTCGCAGCGACCGCGCACGAGCCCTTCGTGGACGCCGCGGCCCAACTGGTCGAGATCTGGCGCGGCCTCGAAGCCGACGACGTCTTCCGCGTGGACCGGCCGGGCGTGATGGGCACCGTTGCCAAGTTTGTTCGTCCGCCACAGGACGTGGACCCGCCAGCGGAGGGCGGATTCCTCGACACGAGCCCCCTCCAGGCATTCGTCGAGCGACTCCTGGGATCCGTCGGGCACCCCATCGCAGCGATCGACCGCGCC